>NZ_JBDUCX010000149.1:0-16198 GCF_040003245.1 Chthoniobacter sp. | reverse complement strand
AGGCGGGCGTGTAATCAGCGATCTTCCGTCAAAACGACACCTTTCTCGCCGGTGTCCAAGTCGGGCGAGAGCAATGCAGAGGTCTGAGATCAAAACGGGGCGAGGGGGGGACGGAAGGCAGGCAAGGCGGGAATTTCTAAAACGCAAATTGTCGGTCAATCGTGCACTCGTGCCAAAATCATCCTTGGGGACGCCCCATTTTGACCCGGCAAGTTCCCGGCTCGCGCTCGATTGAGTTTTCGGACAAACCATCCGACATCTTCATGAGCACCACCGAACCGCCCTTCTCGTTACCCGACATGGCGCACGAAAATCTCTTCGCGCCGGGCGCCCAGCGGGAGCTGTTCGAGAGGTATCTGCTGCCCGCTTACATCCCGCGTTGCCGCTGGTTTGCGGGCAAGGCACGGGACCCACGGCGATTCACGGTGAGCGATGTGGTGCCGGTGAGCCCGGCGCCCGATGCCGCGCGACTTCTCCTGATCGACGTGGAGTATGCGGACAAATCGACGGAAACGTATCTGCTGCCGCTGCAATTGCTGACCGGCCAGGCCGCGAGCGACCTGGCCTCGACCCATCCCCAGGCCATTCTCGCCCGATCGACCGGCGGCGTGCTCTGCGATGCGATCCACGATGAGGCCTTCCGCAGCGCGCTCTTCACTTTGATCGTCGCCTCGGGAACGCGGTCCGGAGAGCAAGGCTCCATCACGGGGCAACCAGGACCAGCGATGACGGCGATCGAAGGCATTCCGTCGTCCCGTGCTCTGGCCGTGGAGCAAAGCAACTCCTCCGTCGTCTACGGCGACCATATTTTCCTCAAACTCTACCGCCGGCTCGAGCACGGCATGAATCCGGATGCGGAAATCCTGCGCTTCCTGAGCAGCCGCGATTTTCCCCATGCACCGCCTTTTGCCGGTGCCGTCGAACATCGCGACACCGAGGGACACGCCTGCGTCCTCGCGCTCGCCACCGGCCTCGTGCCGAACAAAGGCGACGCCTGGGGTTTCACCCTCGGCGAATTGCGGCGCTGGTTTGCAACCCTGCTGGAGGGCGATGCCGCCGCGGCCGCGAAGATCGAGACGGAATCCCTGAATCGCGCCGCGCAGCTCGGCACCCGCACTGGCGAAATGCATCTCGCTCTGGCCAGCGAGACCACCGACCCGGATTTCGCAGCTGAGTCACTCGCGCCGGCGGATGGCCAGGCCCTCTCGAAGAGCATCCTCGCCTCCGCACAGCACGTGCTGGGTCTCATCAGTGCGAAGCTCGCCGCCCTGCCCGAGCCGGCGCGCAGCCTGGCCAGCCGCTTGGTCGCCCTCGAATCCGTACTCCGGGCGCGTGCCGAAGCCGTTTCGTCATCGATCTCCGCCGCCAAAACACGCACTCACGGCGACTATCATCTCGGGCAGGTGTTGGAGACCGGCGGTGATTTCGTCATCATCGATTTCGAAGGCGAACCGCTGCGTTCGCTCGCCACCCGGCGCGAGAAACGCTCTCCGTTCCGCGATGTCGCCGGCATGCTGCGCTCCTTCGACTACGCCGCGCATGCTGCTCTCGAATCCCACGCCGAGGACCATGCCACGCTCGCGCCCCACGCGACGCTGTGGTCCGCCAAAGTCCAGCTCGCTTTCCTCGATGCCTGGCTGGCCACCACCAACGGCGCCGTATTTCGGGCCGACGCCACGGCCCAGGAAAACCGCTTGCTCGAAGCTTTTCTCCTTGAAAAAGCGCTCTACGAAGTCGTCTACGAAATCAACAATCGTCCCACCTGGCTGCCGATTCCCCTGCGCGGCATGCTCACCTTGTTGGAAAACGGACGATAATTACGCCTCGCGACGAAACCGCGCGCTTCCCGCTTGTCGCCGGAGGCACTGGTGGTAGCTTCCGCGCACGTCCGCACCCATGGCCCCGAACGGATATCTTGCTCTCATCCTCCACGCGCACCTGCCCTACGTGCGCCATCCGGAGTATGATGAATTTCTCGAGGAAGACTGGCTCTACGAGGCGATCACCGAGACGTATCTGCCACTCCTCTCGATGTTGTCCGGCCTCGCGGATGACGGCGTGGCCTTTCAGCTCACGGTCACGCTCTCCCCGCCGCTCTGCCACATGCTGCGCGATCCGCTGCTGCAGCAACGCTATGAGCGGTACCTCGAGCGCTCGGTCGCCCTCGCCCGCCGCGAACTCGACCGTACACGCGACAACGCCCAGTTGCACGAGCTCGCCCGGTTCTACCTCGACCGCCTCACCCAATGCCACCGCGACTGGCAGGAGCGCTGGAAGCGCGATCTCGTCGCCGCCTTTGGCGAACTGCAGGAACGCGGCGTGATCGAGATCATCACCTGCGCGGCCACGCACGGCTTCCTGCCGCTCATGGAGAATTTCAAGGAATCCGTGCGCGCGCAGATCTTCATCGCGCGGGACCATTACCGCGAGATGTTCGGGCGTGATCCGCGCGGCATCTGGTTGCCGGAATGCGCTTACGTCGCCAGCCTCGACCAGGTCTTGCAGGAGGCGAATCTGCGCTGGTTCGTCCTCGATTCGCACGGCGTGATGTTCGGCAGCCCGCGTCCGCGCTACGCGATCTACACACCGGTCTTCACCCCGGCGGGCTCCGCGGCTTTCGGACGCGACCGCGAATCGAGCCGCCAGGTATGGAGCGCCGAGGAAGGCTACCCCGGCGACCCCGCTTATCGTGATTTTTATCGCGATATCGGCTTCGATCTCTCGCGCGAATATCTCGCCGACGCCCTGCCCGGCGACGGCACGCGCAAGTTCACCGGCATCAAGTATCACCGCATCACCGGCCGCACGCCGGACAAGGAACTCTACAACCGCGGCTGGGCGCTCGGTGCGGCGGACCATCATGCCGGGCACTTCATGGGTGCGCGGGCCGCACAGATCCAGCATCTGCGGGCGAACATGAACGTCGCCCCGATCGTGGTCAGCCCCTTCGACGCCGAGCTGTTCGGCCACTGGTGGTTCGAGGGCCCGGAGTTTCTCAATCTTTTCATCCGCAAGGCCGTTTACGACCAGGACGCCTTCAAGCTCACCACACCCTCGCGCTATCTCGCGGACAACGACACGCAACAACTCCTCGTGCCTTCCTCCTCGAGCTGGGGGCACAAGGGTTATTGGGAAGTGTGGCTCGACGACACGAATTCGTGGATCTATCCGCACCTGCATATGGCCGCGAAGCGCATGACCGAGATCGCCCGTGTCTATTGGTCGAAAGAAAACGTCTCCGAGGTTATCAGCCGCGCCCTGCGCCAGATGGCTCGTGAACTCCTGCTCGCGCAATCGAGCGACTGGGCCTTTCTGATGAAGACGGGCACCGCGCGGACTTACGCGACCAAGCGCACCAAGGACCACCTGCTGCGCTTCACGCGCCTCTACGACCAGGTGCGCGCCGAGGACATCGACGAAGCCTTCCTCGCCAATTGCGAGTGGCGCGACAACATCTTCCCGAATCTCGACTGGCGGTACTATGCGTAGGGGCACTTTTCCATCTTCCAACTTCCATTTTCGATTGCCCGCCGCACTGCACGCCCTGCTGGTTTCGTCCTTCCTTCTTCATCCCTCATCCTTTCTTCGCGCGCAGACCGAAGAGCCCCCGCCCCCCCAGCGCCCCGGCATGCGCATCACCTTTCTGCCGCCGCCGATGGAAGGCTCGCTCAGCCTCGGCATCTACGACAAGAAAGGGAAACTCGTCCGCACGATGGCGCGGGAGGCTTCCGAGAAGGATTTCACCATCGGCCTGAACGGACTCATCACCTTCTGGGACGGCAAGGATGACGCTGGCAAAGTCATGCCGCCCGGCCTCTATACCGCGCGCGGCTACAGCGTCGGGACAATCGATGTGGACGGTATCGCCTTGCACGGCAACGACTGGATCACCGACGACGATGCCCCGCGTCCAGCGCGCGTCCTCGATCTCCACGCTGCCGCGGACGACAAGGTCGACGTCATCCTCCGCACTCTGGACGGCAAGGAAGTAACGCGGTCCTTAAGCTTCGACACGCAGCCGCAGGAAAAGCCGCCCGGCGACGAAAGCGTCAGCATCACCGAGGGCAAAGTGAAATTGATTTCGGGAGCAGAAGCCCACGAACTCCCGCTCGCCGCCCGCGAGACGGCGGTCGACGCCGCGCTCGGCGCGCCGGATCGACTGTGGGTCATCGTGAGCGCGCCCGGCGGCACCGAAGTGCGCGCCTATACTTATGGGGGCGAATTCCTCCGGCGCCTCGCCTATGCGCCGGGCGATCCGCTCCCCCGCCGCATTCTCGCGGCGCGCGGACGTTCCGCGAACCGCTGGAGCGAGCAAATCCTCCTCTTGGAGCAGAACGACAAGGTCCAGCGCGTGCGTTCGCTCGCCCTGCCCCAGCAGGCCACCAAGGGCGACGCTCCCGCCTGGGAAACCGTGATCGAAAAATCGATCTGGCTCGGCGACAGTTTCGAAGCCATCCGGGATTCCTTGAAACGGCCGAGCGGCAAACCGTTCGTCACCGACAAGGAATTCATCGTGCGCCTCATCGACAATCCCTTGCTCAAGGGCGAACCGACCACGGCACACGTGAGCATCGGCTTCAACGAAGGTGGCAGCTTTCTCCAGACGACCGAAGGCCTCCCGCTGCGCCGCTTCACCGAGACAGCCGGCTTGAAATGGGTAGTCATCGGGCGTGAAGGCAGCGGCCGACAGCTCACGATTTTCCAGGGCGACGGCGCCGTGGTGGAAGAGTTCAAGGCTCACAAGCTCGCCAATATGATGGCCTTCGACGCCGGCGAGTACGAGTGGACGGGGAAGTAAGCACCATGCGGAGTGCGGAGTCGCCGCCGTAATTCCTCAACGCATCGCTGCGAATTTCTTCTTCATCCTTCATCCTTCCGCCTTCATCCTTTTCTTATGTCTTCCGACGTTGTCTACTTCGATCTCGAAACCCAGCGCACCGCCAATGACGCGGGCGGCTGGGACCGCAAGCGCGACATGGGCATGAGCATCGGCGTGACCTACAGCACGAAGCTCGGCGAATACCGCATCTACGGCGAAAACCGCGTCGAGCAGCTCGTCCAGCAACTCCTCCGCGCCGATCTCGTCGTGGGCTTCAATGTCATCAATTTCGATTACGAAGTGCTCATGGGCTACACCGCCTACGACCTCCCTCACCTCTGCCACACGCTCGATCTCATGGTCGATATCGAGAAGAAGCTCGGCCACCGCCTGGGCCTCGACGCCGTGGCCAGCGCCTCGATCGGCGTGGGCAAGACCGGCGACGGCCTCGACGCCATCCGCTGGTGGCGCGAAGGCCGCGTGCTCGAGATCGCCGAGTATTGCTGCTTCGACGTCAAGTGCACCAAACTGGTCCACGAATTCGGCATCGAGAAAAAGAAGCTCTTCTACACCGACCGCTTCCAGCAGCGCAAAAGCGTGCCGGTGGAGTGGAATGCGGTTCCGTGCGCCGCCCTCCCCTAACTCCTATTCTTCCCCTTCCTCCCATGGGACCTGATGGGAAGTATAGGAGTGATGGGATTCCGCAATCACCCGCTCTCCAAGAATCTACCTGACACCGTGCCCCGCGAAACCTAGGTGTTCTCCGTGCGCCGCCCCGAAACCTGGACCCTCGCCGACGTGCTCGACTTCGAGGCGCTGGTCGCTGCCGACGAACGCGCACCCGATCCCGCCGCCGTCGCGGCGCGCGATGCCCGCCTATGGCAGGAGCAAATCGCTCCGCAACTCGCGACCGAGGAAACCACCGATCGCTCGGCCGTCTTCCATCGCTGGCTCGCCGCCCGCCGGACCACGGAGACCCTGCCTGGCACCTGGCTGACCACCGGCTGGCGGATGCTCTCTGGCGGTGCCGTGCTGGCCGGGTTGGTGCTCGGTTTCCTCGTGGCTGGTGGCGCGCTCTACTATGCCGGCGCCCGACCGGTGAACGTCGCGGTCTTTCTCGCCATCACCGTGGGAGTGCAGTGGCTCCTCCTTGCGTGGTCCCTGCTGGTCATTCTTTCGCGGGGATTTCGCGCGGCGTCGCAGCGGCTGCTCCTGCGCATCGGCGAGAGCATCGGTCAATGGCTGGCCAGCGCCCTCGAGCATCTCCCCGGTCCGAAACGCCTGCGCCTGCGCGCCGAAGCCGCCACCCTGCGCCAGCTCGCCGGGCGCAACCTGCAACTACTGCGCTGGCCGCCCTGGCTGGCGTTGCAGGGCTTCGGCATCGCCTGGAATCTGGGGGTGCTGGCCGCCCTGCTGGCGCGCGTGGTCTTTACCGATGTCGCCTTTGGCTGGGAATCCACCTCGGCGCAAGGTCCCGAGGGAATGCACACCCTCGCCCGCGCCTTCGCCACGTCGTGGACCTGGCTGTTCCCGGACGCCTGTCCCACCCTCGATCAAGTGGAGCATAGTTGGTTTCACTACCAATCCGGCGTCGCCGCCCTCAATCGCGTCGCGACGGCGTCGTGGTGGCCGTGGCTTGTCGGCTTCATTCTCGTCTACGGCCTCCTGCCCCGCGCCGCGCTGTGGCTCTATTTCTGGACGCAATCGCGCGCCGGTCTGCGCCGACTCGCCTTCGATGAACCCCGTCACCGCGCCGCGTGGTACCGGCTCACCGGGCCGGTGATCCATTCAAATCGTCCGCCCCAGGAAGGCACTTCGCCTCACGACGCCAAATCAACCGCACCGACGGCGGCCCGGGCGGAGGCCGGTTGCCTCCTTATCGACTCCTCGCTCGCCGGTGCCCGCCCGGAGATCGAGCACTGGGTCACGGCCCAGCTCGGCTGGCGGCTCGCCTGTAGCGAAGTGGTCGAGATCGACTATCCCAGCGGCTACGAAGCCGCGCTCGCGCGTCTCGCCACCGCGCTGCCCAAGGCCCCCTGCTGGCTCATCGCCGTGCCCGCACCTTTCACCGCTTTCGCCGCGTTCACCCAATTCATCGCCCGTATCGGCCAGGGCTCGGGATTTGTCCTCATCGTCGCGCTCGACGAACAGGGCAAACCGAAAGCGCCCGATCCGGAATGGGCGCGTTACTGGAGCGATTTCCTGCGGGCGGAGGCCACGGACTGCGCCACCTTCAGCTACACGCCATGAGCCCCAGCGATCTGCCCGTCATCGCCATCCTCGGGGACGTGAACCACGGGAAATCCTCCGTGGTCGCCACGCTGGCCGAGGATGATTCCGTGGGCATCGGCGCTTTCCCCACCACCACGCAATGCCAGCGTTTCCGCGTGCGTGATCTGGTCGAATTCGTGGATACGCCCGGCTTCCAAAACGCGCGCGAGGCCCTGCGCGAATTGAAGGATGCGGGCACGGCCAGCAATCCGCTCTCGGTCTTCCGCGACTTCGTCGCCCGCCACAAGGACGATCGCTTTTTCGTCCACGAATGCCGCCTGCTGGAGCCCGTGCTCGCAGGCGCCTCGCTGCTTTACGTCGTCGACGTGGCGCAACCGCTGGAGCCACGCCACGAAGCGGAGACGGAAATCCTCCGCCTCACCGGCGCGCCCCGCATCGCCCTGCTCAACCAGACCGGCGAGCCGAGGTATCGCGCCGAATGGGAAGCGCGCCTCCGGCAGAACTTCAGCGCGGTGCTCGACTTCGATGCCCATCGCGCGGATTTCTCCAATCGCCTCGCCCTGCTCGAAGCGCTCGCCACCGTCGATCTCCCCGGCAAGAGCAAGCTGCGCGCAGCGGTCGCCATCCTCCAGCGCGATCGCGACGACAAACTCGACACCACCGCGCGCATCATCATCGACCTGCTCTCCGATCTTCTCACCTGCAAGCATGTGGAAGCCCTGCGCGACCCGATGCGCGTGGCCGCTCAGCGCCGCGAGATCGAGGAACGCTTTCGTGAAAAGCTCGTCGCTCGCGAGATCGAGGCGCACCGCGAGATCATCCGCGCCTTCGCCCACCAGCGCGTGGCCGTCCGCGACGAAGGTCCGCGCGAATGGCTCTCCGACGGCCTCTTCGTCGAACGCACATGGTCACTCCTCGGCTTGAGCGGCTGGCGTCTGCTTGCCGCGGGTGCCGGTGGCGGCGCGCTCGTCGGCGCCAAGATCGACTTGCTCTTCGGCGGTGCCACGTGGGGCCTCGGCGCCGCGCTGGGCGGAGCCGTTGGCGGCGGCGCCGCGCTCGCCGGCAGCCGCACTGCCCCCGGCTTCAAGGTCAATGTCCCCTTCTTTTCCCGCGCCATCGTCGGCACCGAACTCGTCGCCGGCCCGATCACCCACGACAACTTCCCGTGGATCGTCCTCGACCGCGCCCTCGGTATCTTCGTCTCCGTCTCCCGCCGCGCCCACGCCCGCCAGGACCGCGAAACCCTCGACGCCGCCACCCTCGCCGCGCGCCTCCAGGCCACCAAGGCCGCCTCCGATCAAGCCCCCGACGACCTGCGCAAAGCCCTCGCCAAAGCCTTCCGCGACATGCGCAAGAACCGCTTCAACGACGACCGCCGCGACGCCACGGTGAACGCCCTGCGTGACTGGCTGCGGCAGATTTCGCAGTAAGAGACGCACGCTCCCTCAAACTCACGCTTTCTTCCATTGCCGGATGAACTCCCGATTGGCAGGGATCGTTATCCGGTAGCTATCATAGTCGACATAGGTTGGCTTCAGCGTCCTGGATTCTCGATGACTCATACACACCGGAAGCTTCACCGAGATCCGATATTCCTTCACCTTGGGTTCGGGACCGATTCGGAAGACCATCAACCCTCCAAGCGTCGCCATGATTCGCGCGAAGACACCGACTCCATCCAATTCCCGGGTCTCATTCTTTTCGCCGACTAGAACATACTCGTGCGCGACCTTCCCACAGACCACGCAAACCGGAGGCAGTGCTTCACCGTCGACAAATTCCACCAGCGTCAGGTTTTCGTGCTCAGCGCTTCTTTCGTTCACGTTTCCCCTACAGGCCGGGCAGAGCGCATCGGTATTCACAAACACTTCCCGAAAGCAGTGCGGACAGGTCACTTCTCGCAAGGGCATATATCACGTGCGGTAGTCAGCGCGAGAAGGCGTTCGCATCAGCGTCAGTGGCTTTCCAGACATTCACAGTGGGTACGGAGCAACGTCTTGTCTCTCCACAAGGAGACAACGCATGCTACCCGGGAGCGCATGCTTTAGGCGCATTCATCCAGCTAGAATCCGTATTTCCTAGGGTTTTGCAAAACTGCGTCTGTGGTTTGTGCAGCCTGCTCTTCGGTCAGTGCAACACCGCGAAGCACTTCGACCATCTCCGATCGAGATCTGCGCCGCACCGCATCGTCCCACTTGTCGATAACTCCGCACACAACGAGGCGTTCGTTCACAGTCATGCCGCCTAATTCTCGGTCTGTCGGACGGGGTGTGCTCACAGGGTTCAACTATCCAAAGCTCAGCAATAAAAGGAGCCTCACCCCTGCGCCGCGATCATCCCGCTCTGCCGCGCGTAGTTGAAGATGCCGCCGGCGTCGATCACGGGGCGGACTTCGCCGAGGGGCTTGAGGGTATAAGTCGTGCCGTTGACGGTCAGGGTGTCGGCGTCGAAGTCGAGGGTGGCGATGTCGCCAGTCTTGACCTTTTCGCAGAGGCGTTCGTTGGCGTCGTAAGGATACAGTTCGCCGGTAGCCACGCAGTTGCGGAAGAAGATGCGGGCGAAGGACTCGGCCACAACTGCCTCGACCCCGGCGGCGCCGAGGGCGATGGGCGCGTGCTCGCGCGAACTGCCGCAGCCGAAGTTGCGCCCGGCGATGATGATCTTATAGGGCGTCTTGATCCCGCCTTCGGGGACGAACTTGGTGGGATACTGGACGTCCGGCAGCCCGATCATGGCGTAGCTGCCGAGCTTCTCGTACTCCTCGGCGATGGTCGGCACGAGGGTGAGATACTGCGCGGGAATGATCTGGTCGGTGTCGATGTTGTCCTGAACGACGTAGACGGGGCTGGTGATGGTGTGCGACATGGCGTGGATGAGAGTGTTTTTTCTAGAAATGGAAGCCGGGTTTGGGTTTGGGAGTGGCGGCGTTTGACGGCAGCGGGGTGTCGCTCGTGTCGAAGAGCGGCGAGCCGGTGCCGTGCGTAGGCGGCACGTTGCTGTGCTTCTCGACGGCGGGTGACTGGTCGAACATCGGCCGGTTGAGCTGGATGGTGTAGTTGGTCTTCGTCTTGGTCGAGGTCGAGTAGGACACCGGTGCGGGCTTGAGGTCGTCGGTGGACACGAAACCGGCAGTGCCGTCCTCGGTCATCACGCGGCTGAACCCGAAGGCGTGCTCGAGGATGGTGACCTTCGCGCCTTCATTGAGCACGAAGTCCGGGCCGAACGACTGCGCCGGCCCGAACTTGTAAAAGGCCGTCTTGGCCGAGACGACGTAATGCGACCCGGAGGGGACATCGTTCGACTGACAAGCGGTGAAGGCGGCGAGGCAAATCATGGTGACCAGACTTTGCAGGACTCTCGAAAGCGATGGCCAGGACATCTGGAAGGGTCGGAAACTGGGAAGCTGTCTTCGATTTCGGGCCCGGGCCGCTTGCATGGTGCTTCAGCCAACGTACTCGCGGGGGTCGGTAATCTTGCCGGTGAGAGCGCTCGCGGCCACGGTGTAGGGCGACGCGAGGAAGACCTGCGACTCCTTGTGGCCCATGCGGCCGGGGAAGTTGCGGTTCGTGGCGCTGATGCACTTCATGGGCGTGTTCATGCGGCCGAAGGTGTCCACTGGTCCGCCGAGGCAGGCGGCGCACGAGGCGTTCTCGGTCATGCGCACGCCGGCGTTCTCGAGAATGGACCAGACGCTCTTGCCGTCCCACTGCGTGTCCTTCAACTCCTGCACCACTTTGGTGGTGGCGGGCACGCCGAAGGTATCGATCTTCACCGACTTGCCGCGCACCACCTGGGCGAAGGCGAGGAAGTCGCTGGTCTTGCCGCCGGTGCACGAGCCGATGTAGGCGCGGTCGAGGGTGACGTTGCTCAGCTCCTTGGCGGTCTTGCGCTGGCCCGGGTCGGGATGGCAGGCCACGGTGGGCTCGAGCTTGGAGAGATCGAATACCTTGTCGTAGGAGAACTTCTGGTCGGCATCGATTTCCGCGGGCTCGTAGGTGCTCTTCGTGCCGTTTTCCGTGACGCGCTCGCGCACGTAGCTGTCGGTCTTTTCGTCAAAGGGGAAGATGCCGTTCTTGGCGCCGGCCTCGATGGCCATGTTGGCGATGGTCATGCGGTCGTCCATCGCCATGGAATGAACGCCGGGGCCTTCCCACTGCATGGCGCGGTAGGTGGCGCCGTCGAAACCGATTTCGCCGATGACGTGCAGGATGACGTCCTTGGCCATGAGGCCCGGGGGCAATTCGCCCTCCAGGAAAAAGCGCATCGTCTCGGGTACTTTTACCAGCAGCTTGCCGGTGCCGAGGATGAAGCCCGCGTCGGTGTTGCCGATGCCGGTGGCGAATTGATTGAAGGCGCCGGCCATGCAGGTGTGCGAGTCGGTGCCGAAGAGCACTTCGCCGGGACGCGTGTGGCCTTTCCACGGGAGCGTGGTGTGGCAGACGCCGGTGTAGTTCTTGCCGTACTGCTTCTTGAGCTGGCCTTGATTGGCGTCGAATTTCCAGTGGCCGGCGGAGTCGTCGATCACGTCGTAAAAATACGGGAGCTCCTGCTCGTTGGCGAAGTCGCGCAGGATGTCGACGTTGCGGTTCGACATGGAATCCGCGGTGAAAATGTAGTGGTCGGGGATGATGACCAGCTTCTTCGGGTCCCAGACTTTGGCCGCTTTGCCGAACTCGCGCTTGAACACGCCGATGGTGCCCGGGCCGCAAACGTCGTGGGTCATGAGAATGTCCACGTTAACCCACACGTTGTCGCCAGCCTGGACATGCGCTTTGCCACTGGCACGCGCGAGCACTTTTTCAGTCAGAGTCATAAGGGGGACTACTATCACACCGCCTCGCACTCCCACGCAAATGGATTTGTGGGCCAGAGACTTGGGGCCGGCGGCGGCTGGGAAATTTTCGCACCTTGATCCACCTTGATTTCGGCTGGATCAAGATCTCGCTCGAAAGGGCCGGCTCCGGAGATCCTGTTGGAAAAATTGGAGGCACGATTAGGCACGACTGCCTACGATTCCCCCGTTCCACGGTCGATGCTGTGGAACACTCGGGCACCCAAGCCAGACCACCAAGGGCCGCCGGGGTGAAGCGGGGCTTCCTGCTCCGTTTTATCATAGAGCGTCGTCTACTCATACGCATCGGATCATAACAGAAGGCACGGATTTTGTGAATCGCTCCATTGGCTCAGTTGGCTCAGTTGCGGAAAATCGCCTTTTCTTCCTCAAAAACGGCCACGGAACAATCTGGTGGCCAGTGCCTGCCCTCTAAGATAAGAAAACACCTCCGCGTTTCCCCCTTTATGAACCCATTTTCGCTTCGTCTTTCGGTCTACGGAACCGCCGCCCTCACCACCCTGATGGCGGTCGCCGAGGATCCCGCTCCGGCGGGCGGCAATATCACCGATCTAAAGCAAGCGCTCGCCGAAGTGCCGCACAATGTGGCCAACGCCCTGCGCAATGCCGCCGCCCGGGACACCGCGGCCACCCAGGCCTCCGATCTCCTGCGCACGAAGGTGCAGGGGCGGACGGCGATGCTCACCTTCAAGATCGACGTGGTGGAGAAGGAGACGCGCGGAAGCGAAACCGGTTACCGGGTGCGGGCCGAGGAAAAACACATCTCGGAAGTCGGCACGAACTTCATCACCTCCCTGTGGGTGCATTTTGCCATGAGCGAGAATGCCAGAGTCGGCGCGCTCAAAAAGGGCGGCGAGATCAGCGTCACCGGCAAGATCGCGGAAGCCATGGTCAGCGCCAAACCTGCGCCGGCGCTGCACATCGTTCTCTCCGAGGCGAAGGTAAACTAACTTCGAACGCGGCGCCGACGAACCCACTCCTCCGATTGTCGTACGTCTGCCAACGAAAAGGCAGATCCCGGTGTGAGCAGAGGTGACGTCAAATAGTGTCGGCAGGTGGCACGGCAACTCCGTAGAATCGCCGCCCTGACCATGCGCCTCGTTTCCCTCGCCCTGCTGCTCGCCGGCTTCACCGCCGCTCACGCTACCACGTTCGAACTCAAGCCGGGTACGGCGATTCCCGATCTGGCTGCGGCCCGCGATGCGGCGCGGCAAGCGCATGCGGGTAATCCGAAAGAGCCGGTCACTGTGCGGATCGCCGAGGGCACTTACTCGATCGCCGAGCCGGTCGTCTTCGAGCCGCAGGACAGCGGGGTAACTTACGAAGCGGCGCCCGGCGCGAGGCCGGTCTTTACCGGTGGAAAAAAGCTCGCCGGTTGGAAGGCGGGCGCGGATGGAGTGTGGACGACACAGGTCGAGCCGGGCACGAGCTTCGAGGTCTTGTGGGTCAATGGCCGGCGGGCGACGCGCGCGCGAACGCCCAAGGACGATTACATCCAGGCCACCGGGCAGCCCCTCACCGGATTGCCCGGCATTCACCTCAATGGTTCGCCGCAGCAGACCATGCTCCAGGTCGCGCCCAAGGACGCGGCGATCCTGCGCGGGTTGAGTGCGGAGGAATTACACGATGTGAACGTCGTCGTCCTCCACTCGTGGAATGAGACGCGCCATCGGATCGCCGGCGTGCGCCTCGAGGACGGCACGCTACAATTCACCGGCGGCATGCGCAATTTTTTCTCCCTCGAGCCGTTTCACCGCCTCTATTTTGAAAACCTGCGCGCCGCGCTGACCGATCCGGGCGACTGGTTTCTCGCGCGCAACGGCACGCTCTCCTACAAGCCCCGCCCGGGCGAAGAGCCAGATCTCGCCGATGCCTGGATGCCGGTCGCGACGCAATGGCTGCTTTTCAAGGGCGACCCGGCGAAGGACGACGCGCTGGTGCACGATGTCCATTTCCGCGGGCTCTCTTTCCAGCACCAGGCGTACACCCTGCCGGAGACGGGCGTGGGCTACAGCCAGGCCGAGGAGCCGCTGGGTGCGGCCATCGAGGCGGACGGCGCGCGGGAGGTGTCTTTCGAGCAATGCGAATTTGCCCACACGATGACGAATACGCTGTGGTTGCGGCGCGGCTGTCGCAACATCACCCTGCGCGAATGCTGGCTGCACGATCTCGGCGCGGGCGGGGTGAAGATCGGCGTATCCAAGGTGCCCAGCGAGACCGACCAGACGAGCTTCGTGACGATCGACAATTGCATCATCCACACGGGCGGGCGCTATTTCCTCAGCGCCATCGGGGTGCTCATCTTTCACGCCAGCGATTGCACGGTCCGCCACTGCGACATCGCGGATTTCTATTACTCGGCGATCAGCATCGGCTGGGTGTGGGGCTACAAGCCCACGCCGTGCGCGCGCAATCTCGTGGAAGATTGCCACTTGCATCATCTCGGCTGGGCGGTGCTCAGCGACATGGGCGCGGTCTACACTCTCGGCCCGCAGCCCGGCACGGTCATTCGCGGCTGCCACATGCACGACATCGGTTGCGGCAGCTACGGTGGCTGGGGGATGTATAATGACGAAGGCTCGACGGGCATCGTGTGGGAAAACAACCTCGTCCATCACACGCAGGACGCCGGCTATCACCAGCACTACGGCCGCGGCAACATCGTGCGCAATAACATCATCGCCTACTGCGCCGAGGAACATGTGCGCCGCAGCCGGCCCGAGGAATTCCTGGCGTTTGCCTTCGAGCACAACATCGTCCTCATGGGAGAGGGGCGGCTTTTCGCCCACGTCGACAAAAACTGGGACGACGGCCGCGTCTTCCTCGCAGACAACGTGTATTGGAAACCCGATGGGCCAATTCCCGATTTCGCCGGGAAGTCGTGGGCCGACTGGCAATTCATGGGCCGCGACACGGGATCGGTCGTCGCCGATCCGCTTTTCGTCGCGCCGGAGAAAGGCGACTGGACGCTGCGTCCGGAGTCACCCGCATTGAAAGTCGGGTTTGTCCCCTTCGACTGGAAAAAAGCGGGCGTGACCGGCGAGGCACCGTGGCGCCAGCTCGCCGCCGAGGAATTTCCGCCGATGAAGTACGGGCTGAAGCCGAAGACACCACCGCTCGCCTTGCACGACGGATTTGAAACCACGCCCATCGGTGGGCCGCCCGCGCGCGCCAAGGTCAGCACCACCAAGAAGCCAGGCTTGATCAAGGTCGTGGCGGATCAGCCGAGCAAGGGCCAGCGCTGCCTGCAATTGACGGATGGGCCGGACGTCGAGCCGGCCTTCGAGCCGCATTTCTACTACGGACCCGGCCATGACCACGGCCTCACGCGCACAGCCTTCGATGTCCGCGCCGAGCCGGATTACCAACTCGTCTTCGAGTGGCGCGACGATGCGACCCCGTATCACACCGGCCCGAGGCTGACCTTTGGCAAAAACGGAGTCCGGGCGAACGACAAGACGCTGGCGGAGTTCCCGGCGAACACGTGGGTGCACCTCGAAGTAACGGCAAAACTAGGCCCGGATAGCGACGCCACTTGGAACTGCACGTTGACCATGCCCGGCAAGCTGCCGCAACACTTCGACGGTCTGAAATTCGAGAAAGCCGACATGAAGGTTTTGAAGTGGCTCGGCTTTTCCTCGCCGGGCCGCGTCGCCGCCAAATGCTGGCTGGATGAAATCGAAATCGAAAACAAACCGGTGAAATAATGGGGGCCGAGGTCGTCGCCATCATCACCGGGGAACGTGGTCAGCGCGAGATCGTGCGCCCGCTCGCCGCGGTGGAAGTGAACTGCGCCGTACTCGACTGGGAGGAACTGCGCGCCCGTGGAGGAGGCGCGCATGCGCGGTTCATTCCTGAGCTGTGGAAGATCGTGCGCGCTCATCCGGGCGCCGTTGTCTTCACCGACATGAGTTCCGCCTTCCTCGCGTCGATTCTCGCCGTGACGAAAATGCACGGTGCGCGCGTGTTCGTGCGGTTGCGCGGCGATCCGCATGCGGAGACGCGCGACCAACTCCGCTTCCACTGGGAGCAGCGCGAGTGGCCGCAGTTCCTCCGCTCTGTCGTCTCGTGGCTGCTCGACCGTCCCCTCTTCGCCGCCGTCGATCGCTTCGTGCCGGTCTCCGATTGGATCGTGCAGCGGTTGCACCTCCAAGGGCGCGCTTCCATCGTCCGCATTCCCGTCGCGCTCGAAAATTTTCCGGCGCGCCAGCACCGCGAGAGCACACCGCTGCGGTTGCTCTCGGTGACGAATTTCAATTTTCCACAGAAGGTCGCCGCACTGGGACGCTTCCTCG
>NZ_JBDUCX010000359.1:0-4810 GCF_040003245.1 Chthoniobacter sp. | reverse complement strand
TTGTTCTCGGCCTGCTGCACGACATCGATCACGAACTGGCGCGCATCCGCGAGCGAATGCGTACGGTCGAGCCAGGGCAGCCAGCGGCGCAAGTGCGCACGGTTCGCGTCGATCACGGCGAACAACTCCTCCGCGTCGCTCAGCGCGAGCTGGCGCAGGCTATGCCGATCATTGAGGCGATGAAAAAACATAAGAGGGGAGACCCGCGCAGAATGCCTGCGCCGTGCGAAACAAAAAGCAAATGCTTATGAAAACCCTGTTGCTCATTCTGTTCGCCACCAGTGCTTTAGTGTTCGCCTCCGGCTGTGCCTCGAAGACGACCATTGGCACGAAGCATCACCACGTCAGCGTGGGCGGCGACGTGCGGTAAAGGCGCCTACGATAGCGGGTCGCGCGTCAGCTTGCCGTTGACGAGGCGCATGAGGCCTCGCGGGTTGGCGTCGACCAACTCGGGCGGCAGGGCGCTGCCGGGGAAAGCCTGGTAGCACACGGGACGGGCGAAACGCTGGATGGCCGCGGTGCCGACGCTGGTGAAGCGCTCGTCGGTCGTGGCGGGATAGGGGCCGCCATGGTTCATTGCGGGCGAGACTTCCACACCCGTCGGGAAGCCGTTGATGATGAGGCGCCCCACCTTGCGCTCGAGGATGGCGAGCAAGTCAGCGGCATTCGCGAGGTCTTCCGGGGTGGCGTGGATCGTCGCGGTGAGCTGGCCCTCGAGATGGTGGGCGATGCGCAGCAGGTCGGTGTAGCTGCCGGCATCGACGACCAAGGTGTAGGGGCCGAAGACCTCCTCGTGCAGCCCGGGGTGTTGCAGAAAATTTTCCGCATCGGTGGCGAAGACCGTGGGCTCGCCGTGCGTTTTCTTGGGCTCCGCGTCGGTTTCGCTTTGGGCCAGAAGCACCACGCCGGGCACCTTGTGCATCGCGGCGAGACCTTCGTGAAAGGAATGGCAGATGCCGGGACTGAGCATCGTCCCGGGGGCCGCGGTGCGCATGGCGGCGGCGAAAGTCTCCGCGAATTTCTCGAATTCGGCGCCGCCAAGGCCGAAGACGAGGCCGGGCTTGGTGCAGAATTGTCCGACCCCCATGGTCACGGAAGTCTTCAAGCCCTCCATGATTTGCGTCCCGCGCTCGCGCAGGGCGCCGGGCAGGATGAAGAACGGATTCAGACTGCTCATCTCGGCGAAGACCGGGATCGGATCGGGACGTCCGGCGGCGGCGTTGAAGAGCGAACGACCGGCAAAGCGCGAGCCGGTGAAACCCGCGGCGCGGGTGTAGGGATGCTTGACGAGGGCGATGCCGATTTCGGAACCGGCACCGTGCAACATCGAGAAGACGCCATGGGGCAGGCCGCACTTTTCGATCGCGCGATTGATGGCGCCGGCGACGAGTTCACTCGTGCCGGGGTGGGCGCGATGCGCCTTCACCACCACGGGGTTGCCGGCGGCCAGGGCGCTGGCGGTGTCTCCCCCGGCGACCGAGAAGGCGAGAGGAAAATTGCTGGAGCCGAAGACGACAACCGGACCGAGCGGGCGCAGCATACGGCGCAGATCGGGGCGGGGGAGCGGCTTGCGATCGGGCAGGGCGGGGTCGATGCGGGCATCCACCCAGGAGCCCTCGCGGACGACTTCGGCGAAGAGCCGGAGCTGGCCTACGGTGCGGCCGCGCTCGCCGGTGAGGCGCTCGAGCGGCAGGCCGGTCTCGAGATGGGCGCGCTGGAGCAGGTCGTCGCCGATGGCGAGGATTTCCTCGGCGATCCGCTCGAGGAAAGCGGCGCGGTCCCCGGCGCTGACCTGGCGAAAAAGGGCGAAGGCTTCCTCGGCGTGGGTGAGCGCACGGGTCACGTCCTCGGACACGCTTTCGTGAAAGTCGGGCTCGAGTTCGCTGCTATCGAGAGGGCTGAGGGCGCGGAAGGCGCGCGCGCTGGTTTCGGCCGGGACGCCGGCGATGAGGCTTTTTCCGTGGAGAGTCATGAGGTGCGAGAGGTGGGAATGTAAACGCGAGGGGCGTTTTGCGAAGGGAAAGATTCGGTGGGTGGGACTACTGCGAGGCGTAACGACCAGAGGTGATCGGTGGTGAAGCGACGGGGTCCTTCGACTCCGTTACACTCCGCTCAGGATGACAGAGTTTTTCAGGCGACGGTGTTTTCCAGGGTGCCTAAGCCGGCGACGGTGATGCGGATGAGGTCGCCAGGCTGGAGGGTGAATTCGCCAGGGGGGATGATGCCGGTGCCGGTGAGGAGGTAGCAGCCCTTCGGGAAGTCGTTGTCGCGGTACAGGTAGCCGGCGAGCTCCTCGAAATTGCGCTTCATCTGCGTGAGGGAACTCGAGCCGTTGAAGACGGCCGCGCCACCGCGCGCGATCTCGATGTCGATGCTGGTTTCGCGCGGCAGCGGCTCGCGGACCACGAGGCCCGGGCCGAGGCCGCAGCAGGCGGAGTAGACTTTGGCTTGTGGCAGGTAGAGCGGGTTTTCGCCCTCGATGTCGCGGGAACTCATGTCGTTGCCGATGGTGTAGCCGAAGATGCGGCCGGCGGCGTTGATGGCCAGCGTCACTTCCGGCTCCGGCACGTTCCAATGCGAATCGCTGCGAATGCGCACCTTCGCACCGGTCCCGACGACCCGATGCGGCGTGGCCTTGAAGAAGATCTCGGGGCGCGGAGCATCGTAGACGCGATCGTAAAAGGTGCCGCCGCCGGCATCCTTGGATTCATCGATGCGCGCATCGCGGCTGCGCAGGTAGGTGACGCCCGCGGCCCAGACTTCCTGGGTGCCGATGGGGGCGAGGAGTTCGGTCGGGCGCACGACGGGTTCGGCGCGGCTGATCTGCTCGTGCAGCCAGCGGGCGGGATCGGCCTGGGTGAAAAGGGTATCGAGTTGCTGTTCGCCGAGGCGGAAGCAATCTTCGCCCCGCTGGGCGAGGAGGTCTTCAGCGGAGCGATAAAGGGTGACGGGCGGGAGGGTCATGGGTGGAGAATGGGAAAAAGGGGGATTCAGGAAAGCAGGAAAGCAGGAAAACGGGAGGGAGTTTTTGGTTTTTAACGGCTCCAAAAAAAATCTCGCACCTTAAATCGGCTTAAGAGGGCTTAAGGCACCTTAAATCGGCTCCTTCTCCTTCGCCCGGGGTGCCTTGATTTGCATCGGCCAATGACCGTGGGTCTCCGGTAACGTCGGTAAATTTTTCGCACCTTGATTTACCTTGATTCGGCTTGAATCGAGCACTGGCTGCCACTCCTTCGGGGTGAGCCGTTTCCCGCGTCAGTTCCGGTGGTGTTGCTGCGCTCAACCACCGGCTATGGGCGCTGGGGTGCCTCCGGCATCGGAGGCTCCAGTGCCCGACCATGCCATGGCGAGCGGAGTGGAAAATCGTCGGAATTCATGCGGGGAAGTGTGCCATGACCCGGCGCAAAATGTGCATCGCTCCATTGGTTCCATTGGCTCCATTGCGGAAAATTCACTCTGCGCGTCGCAAAACAGGGGCTGCGGGAACAGAAGTCTCCGGCGCGTGAGGACACGCGCCCCACATCTGTGATCGCCATGCGAAATGCGTGAACACGGCCTAAGGTTCCTGCACCTTCATCCGTCTTCTGTATGCCCGCCTTGTCGGGTGAAGGCGACACTTTGGCATGCAGTCAGGTTTCCCCTGACTCCCGAATGTAAATTTGCCCTGAAGATGTTCTTTTCCACTTCAAAGAAAACCACTCCTGCCGTAGTCATCTCGGCGCCCTACCGTATGACCACGAAGTTGTTGAGCCTTATCGCTGTGATTGTGACTGCCGCCCGCCTGGCTGTGGCGCAGACGCCGCCCCCGCCCGAGAATCCGGATGGCAAAAAGGAGGAGATCAAAGTCTTCGTGTTGACCGACGAGGAGCGCGCCGCCGGCTGGAAGCTGCTCTTCGACGGGCGGAACAATTACGGCCTGCGCGGACTGACCTACAATGACTGGATCAATCGCGGCTGGCGCATCGACCGCGGCTCGATCTTCTGCGTGAAGGATTTCAAGGACATGGGACTCATGACCGGCGGCCACATCATCACGCTCGATCTCTTTCAGGATTTTGAATTCCACTTCGAGTGGAAGCTCTCCGTGTCCGGCAAGTCGGGCATCATGTACTTCGCCACCGGTACGGCGAAAAAGCCCGAGGGGTTCATCTATACGATCATGGACGACGTGCACAATCCCGACGGTCTCAAGGGCGGCCCCATCCGTCGCACCGGCGGGCTCTATAACCTCATCCCGCCCGCGGCGGACAAGAAACTGAACGGCCCCGACTCCTGGAATGAAGGCAGCATCCTGGTGCAGGGAAATCACGTCGAGCACTGGCTCAACGGGGGCAAAGTCCTGGAGTACGAACTCGGCTCGCCGGAGCTCCTGAAGCTGGCCAAGGCCGCTGGAATAAAGCCGTGGCAGGGTTTTGGCCAGAAATTCAAGACGGCGCTGGTCATCCTCGACGAGGGCGAAGAAGTGGAATTTCGCAACCTGCGGGTGCGGCCGATCTGGAATGCCGCACCGCCTGCGGCCACGCCGGCGGCGCCCGCGGCGCGGTAGGGGCGGGAGGAGGAATGGGAGGGAGGGGAAGAATGGGCGTGCGGGGAGCGGGGCGGCCCCAAGCCCGTTGTTTTTTTCGACGCCACTCGCGGCCTGCGATTGACGCGCTGGCGGTTTTCGAGTGCTCTTTTCTACCCACCCACCTTCCCCACCATGATTCTCTCCCGCATTCTTCCCCTCGTTGTCACTCTTTCGCTCGCGGCGGCGGCTTTCGCCGCTGACCCCAACGCCCTCTCCGACGCCGAAAAAGCGGCCATCGACGAA
>NZ_JBDUCX010000358.1:0-4826 GCF_040003245.1 Chthoniobacter sp. | reverse complement strand
CTTGTGGACTACGCCAACCAGCTCGTCGGCGCCGCCGTCGCCAGCGGGGTCTTCATGTTCGCCGACACCGATTTGAAGTACGACAACCCGCGCACCGAGATCGTCTTCGATCGCGACAAGGTGGCTTCGCAGGGCCTGAACCTGAGCCTCGTCGGCGCCGATCTCTCCACCATGCTCGGCGGCAATTTCGTCAATCGTTTCGCCATCCAGGGGCGCAGCTACAAGGTGATCCCGCAGGTCAAGCGCGCCGAGCGGCTCAACCCCGACCAGGTGGAGGACTATTACGTGAGCGGCCCGAACGGGAAGCTGGTGCAGCTCTCGACCTTTGCCACGCTCAAGAGCACCGCCGAGCCGCGCACGCTCAACCGTTTCCAGCAGCTCAATTCCGCGAAGATCCAGGGCGCCATCCCGCCGGGCATCACCCTCGACCAGGCGCTGAAGGTCCTCGAGAAAAAGGCCGCGGAGATTCTGCCGAAGGGTTTCAGCGTCGACTACGCCGGCACCGCCCGCCAGCTCCGCACCGAAGGCAACTCGCTGACCACGACGATGCTCTTCTCGATCATCCTCATCTTCCTCGTGCTGGCCGCGCAGTTTGAGAGTTTCCGCGATCCGTTCATCATCCTGCTCGGCTCGGTGCCGCTGGCCCTCTCCGGCGCGCTGATGTTCAGCTTCCTCGGTTTCACCACGCTCAACATCTACAGCCAGGTCGGTCTCATCACGCTCGTCGGTCTGGTTGCCAAGAACGGCATCCTGATCGTGGAATTTGCCAATCACCTCCAGGAAACCGGGATGAGTAAAATCCAGGCCGTGACCGAAGCCGCCGGCACGCGGTTGCGCCCCATCCTCATGACCTCCGTCGCCACGGTCGCCGGCCACTTCCCGCTGGTCATCGCCACCGGCCCCGGCGCCGGCGCGCGCAACAGCATCGGCATCGTGCTGGTCAGCGGCATGATCGTCGGCACGATCCTCACGCTTTTCGTCCTGCCCTCCATCTACGTCCTCGTCGCCCGCACGCGGCAGAAGGTGAAGCCGGAGGAAGACTG
The DNA here is from genome assembly GCF_040003245.1 of Chthoniobacter sp. NCBI lineage: Bacteria > Pseudomonadati > Verrucomicrobiota > Spartobacteria > Chthoniobacterales > Chthoniobacteraceae > Chthoniobacter > Chthoniobacter sp. Next base: position 3,783 of record NZ_JBDUCX010000358.1, on the reverse strand, counting down.
CCAGGAAGTGCTGGATGAGGTTTCGCTGGAGCCGGCGGGGGTGTAGTCACCACGCGCAGCGTTTGGAAAAAGCAAACTCTGTCATCCTGAGCTTGCGAAGGACCTCTGATGTCTGTCTTGCCTCAAACGCGCCGCTGGTGAAAGCGCTTCCGAAATCAAATTCAGTGACGAAAGAGGAAAGGCAGAAATCAGAGGTCCTTCGCAAGCTCAGGATGACGATGTTTTTTCGACCGCCAGGGGCGCCCAGTCACCCTTTGATATCCGGATAAATCGGCACCTTTGGACTACACGACACGACCTCATCCCCGCGCCAGGAGAGCCGGAATTTCCGATGACTGACGGGCATCTCCTCCTGTGTCTCCTTTAGCGGCAAATCGTACTCCAGCGCGACGGGAATTCCTTCCACGACATCCTTCCGTGAAAGAGTGAGGAAAGCGCCGTCCCAAGTCAAAGGCCCCTGCTTCCCCGCGATGCTCAACTGCACCGACTCGCGCGTGGCCCATGCTGGGACCCGTATTCGCAAGTCGCAGCTTTTCTTCGGCAGGATGGCCAGCGTGGCCTCCGCGTTGCGCGTCGAGGTTACTTTCACCGCCGGCGTTTCCGCATCGAAGTGCAGGTTCACCGACACGGCGCCATCCGGCGTCGTCGTGACGATATGCTCGTGAAAATCCGCCAACGAATGGAGCACTGCGGCGAAGACATCGAGGATCGCGCCGTAACCGAAGGGATGCGCATAGACGCCCCACGCCCCGTCGCGACGCGGCTGCTTTTCATCCACGATTTGCGATGGCAGCAGCCGGGCACGAATGAGCCGCTCCACATCGTCGAGTAAGTCGGCCTGCCCGCCCGGCAAGGCCAGCCAGAGCGCGAGCTGCGCGACATCGCCGCAACTGGCGTGTTCGCCCACCGGGTCGCCTTCCGGGCCGTGAAAGCGGCTTTTGCCCTGGTCGTGGGGCGTCCAGCCGGAATGGCTGATGACCGCGCCAACCAGCCCGCGGCGATAGGTGGCGGCAACGGCGTCGATGTACCTCTTCCCGCCGCCGGCGAGGCCATAGAGCAGCAGGCCGCGCAACGTCCCGCAGTAGGAATGCGTGTGGCCGACATGGCTCGGATCGCGCAGTTCCGCGCGCACTTCGCCCGAGGGATCGATCGCTTGCCGCAGATGCACTTCGGCGAGGCGGTGGGCGAGTTTCAACGCCAGCGGGTCGCCGGTGGCCCCGTGAAACCACACGATCGCCTCGAGCGCGCGGCCCGTCGTCGCGGTCGCATTGAACCATTCACCCGCTGGCGAGCGCTGGATCATGAGCGGGTCCGCCGTCAGCGGCCCACCGGCCAGCGCCGCCAGCTTCTGGTAATCCATCTGTCCATCGGCCTCGAGCGTCCCCTCGATCGCCTGGAGCAGCTTGCGCCCCTGCGCCCACGCCCAGTCGCTCTTCCGGTGGCGCACCAGCGCGGTGTAGGCGAGCATCGTCTCCCGCAGGTTGTGCGGGTTCACTTTGATCTTCTCCGCCGGCCCGGGCAGACGCGCCGTGTTCATGAGCAGCGCCGCGGGATTATCCGTCAGCGTGTGCAGGTTCTTCATCATCGCCGCCTCGGCCTGCTCGGAAAGGAGCACGCGCGTGGCCGCTTCATAGCGCAGCATCGCGTCCCACCAACGGCCCGTATCGTGCGCGATCTCGTAGCCACCGGTCGGCAGCCATTCCGCATCGGGATTGAGCCAGGCGAGGCAGCACTTGGCGGCCCGGTCCATGGAAGTGCGCAGCGGCCCGCCGGTCTCGGGCTCCGCGCCGAGCGCCCTTCCGTGTCGCGCCAAGGAGAGGGCAGATACGACGGCGAGCTGCTGGAGAAAGGTGCGGCGGGATGTGGGGGAAGGGTTCATCGGTGTCCGAAGCGGTCTTGCCCTACGCGAAGCGTCTCCAAAAAACAACCGTCATCCTGAGCTTGCGAAGGACCTCCGATTTCTGCCTTTCGTCAAACGCGCTGCTAGTGAAAGCGCTCACGAAATCAAATTGGATGACGAAAGAGGAAAGACAGATTTCAGAGGTCCTTCGCAAGCTCAGGATGACCGGTTTGGGGAAGCGCACCACCTCCCCTCTACCTCCACCCCTTCCCACCCCTACAACCCCGGGTTGACCGCGGGCCACTTGACCCGCATAGTTCGCGGCCCTTTCCGCCATGCCCCAAACGCGCACCCGTAACTTCTGCATTATTGCCCACATCGACCACGGCAAGACCACGCTGTCTGATCGCCTCCTCGAATTCACCGGCACGATCCAGAAGCGCGAGCAACAGGACCAGATGCTCGACTCCATGGACCTGGAGCGGGAGCGCGGCATCACCATCAAGGCCCACCCCATCGCCATGAATTACACGGCCAAGGACGGGATTACCTACAAGCTCAACTTGATGGATACCCCCGGTCACGTGGACTTCGCCTATGAAGTTTCCCGCTCGCTGGCCGCTTGCGAGGGCGCGCTCGTCATCGTGGACGCCGCCCAAGGGGTCGAGGCGCAGACCGTGGCCAACGTCCACCTTGCGAACACGCAAGGGCTGACCATCATCCCGGTGATCAACAAGATCGATCTGCCGAACTCCGATCTCCCCTCGGTACGGCGGCAGCTCGAGGAAATCCTCGCCATTCCCGCCGACGAAGCCCTGCTGGCCAGCGCCAAGGCCGGCATCGGCATCGAGGAAATCCTCGAGGCCATCGTCGCCCGCGTCCCGCATCCGAAAGGCCACCCCACGCACAAGATGCGCGCGCTGGTCTTCGACTCCACTTTCGATACCTACCGCGGCGTGGTCACTTATGTGCGCGTGGTCGATGGCAGCATCAAGGCCGGCGATCCGGTGAAGATGATGGCGACCAACGGCACCTACGAGGTGAAGGAAGTCGGCCTCTTCAAGCCGCAGCAGCCGAAATTCTTCGTCCAGCCGATCCTGAACGCCGGCGACGTGGGTTACGTCATCGCCAATATCAAGACGACGAGCGAAGTGAAAGTCGGCGATACGCTGACCAACGGCCGCACGCCCGCGGAGAAGCCGCTGCCCGGTTTCCAGCTCGTCCAGCCGATGGTCTTCAGCGGCATTTACCCGATCAACACCGCCGATTTCGAGCACCTCAAGGCCGCCATGGCCAAGCTCCAGCTCAACGACGCCAGCTTCGTCTACCAGGCCGAGTCGAGCGTCGCGCTCGGCTTCGGCTTCCGCTGCGGTTTCCTCGGGCTGCTGCACATGGAGATCATCCAGGAGCGGCTCCGGCGCGAGTACGACATGGATATCATCGCCACGTATCCCTCGGTGATTTACGAGGTCGTGAAGACCAATGGCGAAGTCTTGCAGGTCGACAATCCCGAATTCCTGCCGGACGCCAGCGTCATCCAGGAGATCCGCGAGCCCATCGTGAAATGCTTCATCATGGTGCCCAATGAATACATCTCGGGCCTCATGCAGCTCATCATGGACAAGCGCGGCACGCTCGAGCACACCGAGTCGCTCGACACCAAGCGCGTGATGCTCACCACCGTCCTGCCGCTCAACGAAATCGTGGTCGATTTCAACGATAAGATCAAATCCATCACCCGCGGCTACGGCTCCATGGATTACGAGCATGCCGGCCACCGCGCCGACAAACTGGTGAAGCTCGACATCCTCGTCAACGGCGAGCCGGTCGACGCCTTCAGCAGCATCGTGCATCGCGACAAGGCCGAGGCCCGCGGCCGCCAGCTCGCCGCCAAGCTCAAGGAAGTGATCCCCACGCAACTTTACCAGGTGGCCATCCAGGCG
>NZ_JBDUCX010000357.1:0-4845 GCF_040003245.1 Chthoniobacter sp. | reverse complement strand
TCGGCTCGAGCTCGGGGTGGTTGATGTTCGCGGGGATGATGGCGCGGCCGGCGGCCACTTCGCTACGCACAAATTCGGGGGTGATTTCGGCGGGGATTCTTTGGGGGAAGCGGGTGAAGATGGAGGGAGAGTAATTAGTGCTTAGTGAATCAGTGCTTAGTGAGACCTGGTGGCTGCCGGCGTGCTGCTTGTGGAGGTCGTCGCGCTGGAGGTCTTGGGAGAGGTCGGCGAGCTGGGCGCGGCCCATGTTTTCGCGGATGGCGATGAATTCCATCTCGGGGGTGATGATGCCTTGTTTCGCATACCAGAGCTGGCTGACGGGGTGTCCGGCGCTGGCGCGGAGGGGGCGGCGGCGCTGGCCTTTCAATCCGGGGAATTCGACGAGGCGGTTGCGCTCGGCTTTGCTGGCGTACTCGGCGTGTTTGCCGGAGAGGTAGCCGTTGTCCTGGGGCTTCACTTCGCGGCCGTCGTAGGGGGCGACGTCCTGACGGGCGGCGATCCAGGCGGCGCGCAGGGCGGGCAGGCCTTCATCGGAGGTGCCGGTGAAACTGGGATCGCCCCAGGGGCCGGAGCAATCGTAGACGCGCACGGGGTCATTGGGCTCAGTCGCGCCGCTGACGGTGCGGGTGGGCGTGAGGGCGATTTCACGGACGGGGACGCGGACTTCGGGGTGGATGCTGCCTTCCAGATAGACGCGGGTGCTGGCGGGGAGCTGGTCGAGGCTGCTGGGTTCGATGGAGTCTTTCGGGGCGATCATGGGCAGGAGATGGGAATTCGAGTCAGACGAGAAGTCCGTGGTGCAGTGGGGACAATGGCAGATGGAAAATGGAAAAGCCGTGCGGCAGGAATGCGGCACGGCTGAGCTTTGAAACACGCCATCGGGCGCGGCTCCCTGCGGCGGCATGACCCGCATCAGGTTCAAAGGGTCGTCTGCCTTCGCTCGCGCGGTGCAGACCTCTCAGCCAAACGGCTCCCCTGCTGGTATTTGCTGGATGATAGGAGGGGGCGGGGGGGAGTCAAGGGCGACGGGGCCTGAGGTTTGGGTCGTGGCGGGGCTTTCGGGGAGGTACTGGAGGGAAACGCGCCGTCGCTTCCTGCGGACAGGTCGCAGCCCGGCACCGACGGCGCGGTGCCCTCCAGTTCATCCAACATCCAGTGCTCAGTGCTCAGTGCTCAGTGCTCAGTGCCCAGTGCCGAACGGTCGCCAAACGAACGCTTATCTGACGTCGAGCTTCGGGGGGGCGGCGGCGACGTTGGCCAGTTCCCACGCGAGGGTATTGAATTCCGGGGTGCGTTTGGCGCCGGTCATCACGCGGCTCATCGCCACGGAGGTGAAGCGGCCCATGCCGAGGGCGCGGGTCTCAGCGACGATTTTCCAGCGCTGGTCGGGCTTGGTGGCGATGTAGTGCACGACCTTGCTGAGTAACGCGTTTTCCATGGCGGGGGTGATGATTTCCGCCCGGGCGACCATGACGCGCTCGGTAGTCTTCGGCGCGGGGGTGATGGTGAGCGGCAGGGTGCGATCGGTCCAGGCGCGCGGCAAGGTGTAGAGGACGCGCAGGACGCGTTCCTGGAACCAGGAGCTTTCCCACGTCTGCACCATGGCGGCGGCTTCCTTTTCGTAAAGGCCCTGGCGGACGAGCGCGGCCCGCAGCGCGGCGGCCAGGGAATCCGCTCCCGAGCCGGAAGGCTGGGCGATGATCACGCTCCGGCTTTCCCCGGGGGCGAGCTTTTCCAAGGGTGTCCAGGTCAGGAGGCCATTGGCGCCCACCTCGTAGACGAAGAGGCTGGCCAGTTCCTCCGCGCCGGAATTGTTCACGAGGACGCGCACCGGTTCCATGCTATCGACGGTGACCGTGAGCGGAGTCGTGAAGTAGCCGACGCCGCGATAGAACAGGAATTTTTCGACCTCGGTCTTCCGGTCGGCGGTGACGCGCAGGAGCGAGGCGTCGGTCGCGCGCGCGGCATAATAGTGGCTGCCAGATTTTTCCAGCGGCAGGGGCAACGCCGGAGCGGAGGCCGGCAGGATCTCCACCTGTTTCCAATGCAAGGCGGGTTCCTTCACCGCCGGGTTGGGGGCAGCGCGGAGGCTCGCGTTCGCCGCGGACTGGGTGGGGTACCACTCGGTGACGGTGCCTTGAGGGAAACGCACTGCGACGTCCGCGGTGCGCGCTTGATCGCTGTAGAAATAGATGACCGGAGTTTCCATGCGCTGGCGGGTCACCAAGCCGGTTTTGAAGGTGGACCCGGGTGCACGATTGTTGTTGTAGACGAACCTGGGCAGTTCCGGGGCCACGAGTGGATTCCACTCCATCTGCACGCCGTCCGACCCCTGGACGGAGGTGAACGTGCCCCATTCGTGAACGGTGAATCCTGGGTCCGGCTCGGCGGCGAAGCCGATGGCCGCGGCGAAGATGAAAAGTGCGGGGAGGAGCAGGCGCGTCTTCATAACCGGGAAGATACTCTCACGCGCGGGAAGGGTTGTCAGTCCCGCGTGAGGGAATTGTCAAAGAATTGTCAGCGCTCGCAAGCTCACAATTCCCAGCCGGCGGGCTTACTTCCTCTGCATGGCGGCGACGAGGCTGTCGAAGGCCTGCGTCCAGGCGGTGCGGGCGTCCGCATCGAACTCCGGCCCGAGCGTGTCCGCGAGCGCGCCGAGGAGGGCCGCGCCGGCGATGGGAAAATGTTCCGGCCGCACGCCGTACAGGTCGTGGCGCTTGCCGAGTTGAGCAAGATTCTCGAAGAGCGCGGGCAGGTTGCGCAGTTCGCGCACAGTCCAGACGAGCTGATTGAGAAACATCTCATGTTGCCGCGGCATCGCGGTGGCGGCGAAGAGCTGCCGCATTTCCGGGGAGAGCGCGAAGAGATGGCGATAGAAGCGGTCGACGAAATTCTGGCCGTCGAGCAGCACGCGATGGATCTGCCGCTGCACGAGGAAGACGGGATCGGGATGGACGAGGCCCGTGATCTCATAGAGGCGCTGCGGTTTGCTTTGACCGCGCAAGACGGTCTTGAAGTCGTCACCCACGACGACGAGATCGCGGACATGGGCGTAGCATTCCTCGGTGATCAGCAGGCTGGTGCGGAGTTCCTTGTTCTGCGACTCGACGCGGGAGGCGACGTTCACGGTATCGCCGATGGCGGTGAGCTGCTGGCGCGCGGGATGCCCGATGCGCCCGATGATGGCCGGGCCGAAATGAATGCCGACGCGGATGGAAAGCGCCGCGCCAAAGTGCGGGCTGAGGTGGTCGCTCAATTCGCGCACGGTGTGCTGCATGAGCAGGGCGGCGCGCACGGCATTGAGGATCAGCTCGGGTGGCGTGCCGCCGTCGATACCCCAGAGCGCGAGCAGGCCGTCGCCGAGATACTTGTCGATGTAACCGGAGTTGCCAAGCACGGCTTCGCCGATGCGGAGGAAGAGGCGGTTCACCACGTGGACGACATCGTAGGGCATGCGCTCGGCGGCGAATTCAGTAAAGCCGTTCACATCACAAAAGAGCACAGCGAGCGGTAGTTCCTCGGAGCGCTCAGCGGCGACAGGGTCGGCGGTTTTATCGCGCTGCACATCCTGCCGCATGATGCGCTCGACGCGCAGATCGTTGGCGGACTGGAGCTGGCAGGCGAGGCGGATTTCGTCGGGCCAGTTGTGCATGCGCGCGATCTCCGCTTCATCCACGGTGCGCACGGGCAGCGCGCCCTCTACCACGCGCACGCGGCAGGTGGTGCAGCGGGCGAGGCCGCCGCAGTCATGAAACAGCGGTACGCCGGCCTCGAGCGCCACTTCCAGCAAAGTCTTGCCGGGGAGCGCGGAGACGGGCATTTCGCCGCCTGCTTCGCCGACAAATGTGACCTTCGCAGACACGGCGCCGGCCTAACTTCCGTGGCCGAGGCAGGCCGTGACGAAGCCCTTGAAGAGCGGGTGGGGCTTGTTCGGCTTGGACTGGAATTCCGGATGGAACTGGCAGGCGAGGAAATACGGGTGGTCCTTGAGTTCGATGATCTCGACGAGCTTGCCATCGGGCGAGGTGCCGCTGATGACGAACCCTTTCGAAGTCATCATCTCGCGATACTTCATGTTGAACTCGTAGCGATGGCGGTGCCGCTCGCGGATCTCCGTCTTGCCGTAGACCTGCGCGGCGCGCGTGCCCTCGACGATGTTCGTGATCCACGAGCCGAGGCGCATGGACGCGCCCTTGTCGGTGACGTCTTTTTGCTCCTCGAGCAGGTCGATGACGGGATCCCTGGCCGAGATGTCGAACTCGGTGCTGTTCGCCTCGGTGAGGCCGCAAACGTGGCGGGCGAATTCGATCGTCGCCACCTGCATGCCGAGGCAGAGGCCGAGGAAGGGCGTTTCCTGTTCGCGCGCATACTGGGTAGCGCGGATTTTGCCCTCGATGCCGCGGTCGCCGAAGCCGCCGGGCACGAGGATGCCGGCTGCTTCGCGCAGGAATTCCGAGGGATGTTTTTCCTCGAGCTCCTCCGCATCGACCTGCACGAGATCGATGCCACAGTCGGCGCCGGCGCCGGCGTGGGTGAGCGACTCGTAGATGGATTTGTAGGCGTCCTGGAGCTCGATGTATTTGCCGACGACGGCGATCTTGACGCGCTTCTTGGGCTTGATGACGCGGGAGACGAATTTCTTCCAATCGGTCATGTCCGCGGGTGGCGCGGTGATGCCGAGCAGACGGCAGACGGTGTCGTCGAGGCGCTCGTGCTGGAGCATGATGGGCATCTCGTAAATGGTGTGGTCGACGTCGCGGGCCTCGACCACGGCCTCGAGCGGGACGTTACAAAAGACGGAGAGCTTGTAGCGCACGTCCTCGCCGAGCGGATGCTCGGTGCGGC
>NZ_JBDUCX010000148.1:0-16483 GCF_040003245.1 Chthoniobacter sp. | reverse complement strand
GCCGACACCGGCACCGGCATGACCGAGGAGGTGCGCCAGCGCTGCCTCGAACCCTTCTTCTCCACCAAGGGCGAGCACGGCACCGGCCTCGGCCTCGCCATGGCGTTCGGTATCATCCGCCGCCACGAAGGCGCGCTGGAAATCGACAGTGCTCTGGGGAAGGGGACCACCTTCCGCCTCACGCTGCCCTGCCACCATTCGCCCGCCGCCGAGGAGGACGAGGAAGTCCGCCTCACGCTGAGCCACTCGCTGCGCGTCCTATTGGTCGACGACGAAGTTAACACCCGCGAAGTCGTCTCCGCCTATCTGCGCGGCGACGGCCACCGCGTGCTCACCGCCGCGGACGGCAGCGAAGCCATGCAACGCTACATGAGCGAAGATTTCGACCTCGTCATCACCGACCATGGCATGCCCGGCATGAACGGCCTGCAACTGGCCGACGCCATGCACCGCATCCATCCGGCGAACCCCGTGATCCTCCTCACCGGCTTCGCCTTCGGTCCCGAGCAGCAACCCACATCCATCGATTGCGTGCTCAAGAAGCCCTTGGTCCGCGAAGAACTGCGCGCCGCCATGCGCGGCTTGCTCGGTGCGAAAAGATAGGGTTACTCATTAGTTATCATCTGGCTGTCGGCGTTAAGTGATTTTAGATGACATATAAAAATTTGCGAATTTTACGGTGTTCTGAAAATGGGCCCGGTGGCCATGATCGAATCTGAGGAACACAACGGATTTTGTGCGCCGCGAGAGGTCTGTGCGGGCTAAAATGCCTTCTACCGACACGCGAATTGCTCTCGCTTATTCAACTTTCCCTGTTACCGGAAAGGAATGAGTGGTCGCCGGTCGAAAAGTTTAGGATCCTTATGCTTGACTGTGGCGGCTTTACTTTCCAGCGGTTTGGCGCAGGTCCCGGGGTTCGTTTCTGACTGGGACGGGGTGGAAACTGTGGCGTACCACGTTTTGGTGCGAGACGCTGTAACCAAGAACCTGATCGATGGGGCCACCGTGACTCTCCAATTCGACTCATCGAGGAAGCATTTTCCTACGGGGGACGACTTGTCTGTTCTTACCGCCAAGACCTTCGCAGGCGTGGCAACCGTGAGAGGATCATTTATGGCGGGAGGGACCCTTATTTTGGGAGAATCGGGCGTTTCGTCCAACATCATGGTTCTAGGTACCAAGCTCAGTTGCGTTGCGGACGGCTACCAGCTTTTACAGCAGCCTCTTGAGCCCTTCTTGCACTTCAAACCGAAAGAGCCTCGAATGGTAGTGATCTCGGTCTTCCTAAAGCCGAAGTAATCGCTGCTTGGCCACGGGTGGCAACTTCATATGACAGATAGAAATTTGGAGAACTTTTTGGGCGGTGGGATCGCGTGAGGATTGGATCAAACCCGTCTTACGACGAGTAACACCGAGCGGTTCACGACGGCGACTCGCCCCGGTCGGAAAAGGCCTGACCACCGCCGAGGGCGACGAGAAGGCCGCGGTCCTGGCCGGTCAGTGTTCGAAGAGGCCCTTGACCGTCCGGCCGATCTTCGCGAAGAGGGAAGGGTCCTCCTTTTTCCTCCGGTGATGAGACTGCCGCGACGCTGACCCGGCGTGAAATTCAAAAGCGAGCGACTGCTCACCGGCTTCCGCCAACTGGATCGTTTTCGTCCGTGCGGCACGGCCATCCCAGCGGGCGCCGATTTCGTGGCGGCCCGGCGGCAACAACAAATCGACGGGGCCAGCGCCGACGGATCGACCATCGCAAATCACCTCGGCGCGCTCGGGTTGGCAGTGCACCTTCACCACGCCATGCGGGAATTCCTGCTGGAAGAGAGCGGTTCCCGTGGCGGGCACCTGCACGCTGGTCATCCGCGCGGCCTGGCCCGGCAGCGCATAGACGATCCGATACGCGCCCTTGGGCAGATTGATCGTGGCGGGCGACACCCCGGAGCCCTGAACCTCGGCATGCGCGACCTCCACCTTGTCCGGCAGGACTTGAAAAGGAATGCCCGCCGGAATGGTCTCGATCCGGACCTGCACCGCGGCCTCGGGTGCGGGCAGCGGCTCCGCCAGCGCACGCTGATCCGCGGTAAGCGCCGGTCCACTGGGCATCGCGGGTGATTGCGATGTGGGAGATGCGGGAGACGTCACGGCCGGCGCGGCGGCAGCGACGGCTGGGGCCAATGGCGCCGCAGGCGCGACCGGAACCAAGGGAACGACTGGCGGCGAAGCCGGGACCGACGCTACGGCCGGGGCGACGCGCGGAGTGGGCGGCGGCTGAGGGTGCGATCGCAGCAGCCACGGCAGAATGGCGCAGAGCGTCGCCACGCCGGTCATGATCGGCCAGCGGTGTTGCTTCATGGGCCCCATCCAGGAGCCCAGTTGCTGATGCACGCGTGCTGCCGTCGCCACGATGCAGGGCCTCGCATCGCTCCAAAGCGATTTCGCCCCGCTCCAAAGATTCAGCGCCAGCATTTTTCCGGAGGAGGTGGTGGGCGCGGACTCGTCGTCGAGCGGCGGCACCGCGAGTCCCAGACGGCGCGCGATTTCCCGGCCGGAGGCGGGGCGTTGCAGCGGGTCTTTGGCCAGGCACGCGGCAACCGTCTCCTCCCAAGCTGGAGGAATGGCCGACTCGGGCAGGCCAAAACTGCGGCGTCGCCCGGACATACTTTCCGGGATCACGTCCTGGATCTGCGCGCTCAAGTCATCGCCTTCGAAGGGCGGCTTGCCGGTCAGCAACTCATAGAGCGTGGCCCCCACCGAATAGATATCGTCGCTCGGCGCAGGAAGCTCTCCCACGACCCGTTGCGGGCTCATGTAACCCATCGTGCCGCCCGAACTCGACCCCGTGCTGAGGGCGAAGCCAAAGTCGGTGATCTTCAAGGTGCCGAGGGAATTGACGGTGAGACTGCTCGGGCGGAGTTCGCGGTGCATGCAGCGCCCCGCCTCGTGGGCATAGTCGATCGCGGCGCATAAATCGGTAACCCAAATACTTAACTCTTCCGGTTTGAAACACCGGCTCGGGCGTTCCCTCCGCAACTCCGAAAGATTCCGCCCATCCAGATATTCCGTCACGATCGCCGCAAGGTCCCCATCCTCGAGGAAATCGTGGATGCGCATGATGTTTGGGTGCGTGAGTTCGAGACACCGCAGCGTCTCCCGTTTCAACGCGTCCCGCACGGCGGCATCCCGATAGAGCCGGTCAGGTAAAAACTCCAGGGCCACGCTGCGATCCAGCGTCTTGTCGCGCGCCTTCCACAGCATCCCCATGCTGCCCCGCCCGGCCGTCTCTTCCAGCACATAGCGCTCAAAAACACGCTGCCCAGCGCGAAGGGCAGCGCCCTCCGGCGAATCGCCAAGGTCGGCATAGCTATCGGTCACGGTCATGGCTCTCCAAATGCAGAAAGTAGCGTGCCCGCCGCCTCGAAAAGCCGCGTCCCATGCGTAATTTATTATTCCTTCAGGGTGCCGCGTAATCACGCACCGAGCCGCTTGTCCGTGTTATCACTTAGCTCCTCCCGTTCTGCCGCGCCCTCATTCGGGGCACCCACGAGCCACGGCGCTTCACCACCTTTATCACCATATCCTAACTACCTAACCTACTCACCATCACCGCCGTTGGCGGGGTCTGTCAGAGAAGTCAACAAATCTGCCTCTTCGCTGTTTCACGTGTCGGCACGAGGGCGCGGAGGCCTAAAGAAATCCTCGGAAACTCAATTTCCCTTCCGGATCGAGAACCGTGACGACGGCGCCGCGACTTTCCGGCATCGAATAGGCAAAGGAGATCGCCTCAATCAGGTTGTGGAATGGCCGAGCCCCTTTTTCGCCGTCCACCTTGAGGGTGCAATGCCCGTCCGCCAGGTAGCAGATCACGATCCGCTGGGTATTCGACATGGTTGCCAAATTGGCCGCTCTTTCGGCTCTGGCGACTCTCCGGGGGCGACCGGCGACTTCGTGACGGAGGGCAACTTGGTACATAGAGTGAGGGATGGTGAGGGAGCACCGGCGAGGCTGGCTGTGGGCCGGCATGCGGAGATTACAGGAATTTTCCGCTGCGCCTTCCCAGTGTCCGGCGCAAAACTAAAGGGATGAACCTTAAGAGAACATGAAGAGCGGTAGTGACTGAAGAATCGGCTCCTGTTGGCTCTGTTGGCTCCATTGCCGAAAACGCGATATTTCGGCCCCTTTTTTTGTATTTTGGGAAGGATTACCTCAATTGTGGATTACTACATAACGCCCCGGAAATGGGTTGCACCTCGATTCCAGATTCACACTCTGTCGGCAGGACCATCATGACCCGCGCCTTTGCATTGCTCGCCGCCACATTGTTCGCTGTCACTGCTTACGCGGTGCCGGATGTCGCCGCCGATGCTGGGACGGTGTTTCTGCTGCGGGCGGACGCATCTCGAGGCGCGCTGGTCGATACCACGGGGCGCTTTGAACCGGTGGTGAATGGTGGGGCCGTGATTGCCGATGCCTTGTGGGGGGCGTGCCTGGAACTGGGCGAGGGCGAGAAGAATGGGATCACGATCAGGGACGAGGGTAGGATCCGCTTCGAGGACGGCATGACACTCGATGCCTGGGTCTTTTTCGAGGAGGCGCTGCCGGTGAAGGGGGCTTCACTGGCGCTGAAGCCCGGCTCGTTTTCGTGGGACTTGTTGAAGGGCAAGCTCAACACCGCGTGGATGGTTTTCCCCAGCGAGGAGATTTTCACCACCACGCCGCCGCAATTCAAATACTACCCGGTGGGCGGCGACACCATCAACGGCCTCATGAATGTCCCGCTGCAGAAATGGACGCGGCTGACGATGGCCTACGACGAGGCGCTCGGCGTGGTGACAACGAGCATCGACGGCATGACCGACCGCCGGCGATTTCGTTATCGCGGTCCGCAGCGTTTGCAGAGTGATGGCCGCAGCCCGCTCACGCTCCTGCAGGGATTCAAGCAGGTGCGCATCGGGGCACTGCAGTTGCGCAGCGGCCGGCCGCATCTGTCTCCGCCCACGCTGGAGGTGTTTGCCAACGCCTTGCCGTATCAGGACAAGGTGATGCTGACCTTCGATCACATCGATCCGGATCTGCCGCTGCCCATCGAGGTCGCCATCATCTGGGAAAAGCCGAGCGGCAGCGCCGAGACCCTGCGCACCTTCGCGCTCGCGGCGCACGCCCGGCAGGATGTGCTGCTCGACGCGCCGACGTGGAAAGACAGCCTGCACACCATCCAGGTGAATGCCACCGCGGGAGGCCGGGCGGTCTTCTCCAAAAACTTCCGCGTCGCCAATGTGAAGCCGGCCGGTCGCGTGATGGTGAACGCGGACCACACGCTGTCGCGCGATGGGAAGAAGTTCTTTCCGCTACTCATGTATCACGCCATGCCGGAGCACTTCGCGCAAATGGCGGAGCTGGGCATCAACACCGTGCTCAATGACTTCTGCCTGAACCGTGCGAACCCGCAGGACCGTGCCGGCTACGCGCGCGACCTGGTCGCCGTGCTCGATGGAGCGGCCCAGCATCACCTCGGCGTCATCGTCAGTGCGAACGCCGCGTTTGGAAAGCTCTTCACCATTGCCGAGGCCAAGGCGCACCCCGCCTTGCTCGCCTGGTATGGTGACGATGAACCCTGGGGCGATCTCACGCGCCTGCATGAGAGTTACAACACCATCAAGATGCTGGCCCCCGATCCGCCGGTGCTGATCGTGCAGAACAACTACTCCCGCCTTCAGGACACCGCGCCCGCCGCGGATATCATCGCCACCGACCCGTATCCGGTGCCGAATGTCTCACTGCGAGCGGTGGTCGATGCCACGCAGGCCGCCCGGCGCGCCGTGGCCGGGAACAAACCCGTGTGGACCGTGCTACCACAATACGGCGCGAAAGTGCCCACGCGCGAAGAGCTGCGCTGCATGGCCTGGCTGGCCATCGCCAGCGGCGCGAACGGCCTCGGCTTCTTTACCTGGGACGAGCGTATCCGCGATCCGCAGACGGGCGCGCTCAAGGGCTGGTTCACGCCGGAGCATCCCGAGCAAGTCGAAGACTTGCGCGTTGTGCTCCAGGAATTGCGTTCGCTCGAGCCGGTGCTGCTCGCCCCCAGCGCCGACAAACAGCCGACGATGAATCCCGCGAACCCGGCGCTGCACGCTCTCATCAAAACAGCCGAAGGTCACCGCTGGCTTCTCCTCGCCAACGACTCCCGCCGCGCCGAAGAAACCACGCTGCAACTCCCTGACATCGAGAACGGCGAATCCAGCGCGCTCACCGGCGGCAGCGCGCCGCTGATCATTCGCGGCGGCAATGCACCGGTCTCCATGTCGCCGCTCGGCGTGGCGGTTTATCAACTTATTCCATGAGCGTTCTCTTCTCACCCGTCTCCCTTGGTTCTCTCACCCTGGCCAATCGCATCGTGATTGCGCCGATGTGCCAGTATTCGGCCAGGGAAGGCTCCGCGACTGACTGGCACCTGATTCACCTGGGGCATCTCGCGCTGTCGGGCGCGGGTTTATTGATTATCGAGGCGACGGCGGTGGAGGCCGTGGGCCGCATTTCGCCGGGCGATCTGGGTTTGTGGTCGGACGATAACGAAGCGGCCCTGGCCCGGGTATTGAAAGCGATTCGGGCCTACTCGCCGATTCCGGTGTCCATTCAACTGGCCCATGCGGGGCGCAAAGGCTCTACACGGATTCCGTGGGAAAATGGGGGATTCATTCCCGAGGTGGAGGGTGGCTGGCCGGTGGTGGCGCCCTCGCCGGTGCCCTACGACCCGAAAGATCCCGCGCCGGTGGCGCTCGATCGCGACGGACTGGTTCGGGTCCGCGAGGCGTTTGTGGCGGCGGCGGTGCGCGCGGACCGGTTGGGACTTGATGCGATTGAGATTCATTCGGCTCATGGCTATTTGCTGCACGAGTTTCTTTCCCCGCTCTCCAATCAGCGAGACGATGAATACGGCGGCTCGCTGGAGAATCGGATGCGCTTTCCGCTGGAAGTCTTTGAGGCAGTCCGGGCCGCCTTTCCAGCGCACAAGCCGGTGGGTGTTCGGATCTCCGGCAGCGACTGGGTGGAAGGCGGATGGGAGCTCGAGCAAAGCGTGCGTTTCACCCATGAACTCCAGCGGCGGGGCAGCGCCTACATTCACGTTTCGTCTGGGGGACTCTCGCCGGCCCAGCAAATTCCGACGGGACCGAATTATCAAGTGCCGCTGGCGGAAAGGATCAAGGCGGCGACGGCGCTGACGACGATTACGGTGGGCCTCATCACGGAGCCGGAGCAGGCCGAAGAGATTGTGGCGAGTGGCAAGGCTGACCTCGTGGCCCTCGCTCGCGCCATGCTCTACGATCCACGCTGGCCGTGGCACGCCGCAGCTAAATTAGGCGGGCAAGTCGATGCCCCGCCGCAATACTGGAGATCGCAGCCGCACGGTTATAAACATCTTTGAACGACCTAAGTCGCCGGCCGCAGGAGGTCGCGCAAGGCGACGAGCAGGGAGGAAGCGGTGTAGGGCTTCGGGAGGAAGATTTTCGTGCCCGCGCCGGCGGCTTCGGCTTCGGCGCCCTTGGTGGCAAGGCCACTGGCGGCAATGATCTTCACCTCGGGATTCAAGCGCGAGAGGGCGCGGATGGTGGCGGCGCCATCCATTACCGGCATCATCATGTCCGTCACCACCGCGGCGATTTCTTTCATGTGCTGGGCATACTTGGCCACCCCCTCGGCGCCATCCACGGCGGTAACGACCCGGTAGCCGAAGGCCTCCAACGTCTGGCTGGTGATGGAACGCACGGAGGCTTCATCGTCGATGATGAGGATATATTCGCCTTCGCCGCGCGGAAATTCGCCCTGGCGCTCGCCGGGGTGCGCCTCGGCATCGTCGAGTTCCGCGGGTAGATGAACACGGAATTTTGTCCCGCGGCCGGGGATGCTTTCGACGGTGACGAATCCGTTGTGGCTGCGCACGATGGCCAGCGTGGTCGAGAGGCCCAGTCCTGTGCCCTTGCCGATTTCCTTGGTCGTGAAAAAGGGCTCGAAGATCTTTTCGAGCACGTCGGGCGACATCCCCGTGCCGGTGTCGCTGATTTCCAGGACAACAAAAGCCCCGGGCTGGGCGTCGGGATGCATCCCTGCAAATTGGGCATCGATGCGGAAGTTGGCGGCGCTGAGATTGAGCCGCCCCCCCTGGGCCATGGCATCGCGCGCATTGACGCAGAGATTGAGCAGCACCTGGTGGAGCTGCGTGGGGTCTCCGAGCAGGCTCCAGGTGTCATCCGGGGCGGAGACGTGGACGGTGATGTCTTTCGGAAAAGTGTCGCGCGCGATGCGTTGGATTTCCTTCATCAATTGCAGGGGGCGGATGAGCGTGCGCTGGCCCTCGAGGCCCCGGGCAAAAGAGAGCACCTGCCTGACCATATCGGCCCCACGTCGGGCGCTCACGGCGACCGTGTCGAGCAGCTCCAGATCTCCGGGATCCGTCATCTTCAGCTTGAAGAGATCCACGGCCATGATGATGGGGCCGAGGACGTTGTTGAGATCGTGGGCGATGCCGCCGGCGAGCGTGCCGATACTTTCCATGCGTTGCGCCCGGAGAAACTGCGACTCGAGCTTCTTCTTTTCGGTGATGTCGGTATTGATCGAGAGGACGGATTTCGGATCGCCAAATTCGTCGCGCACCAGCGTCCAACGGCCTTCGACCAGGACCTGCTTGTCGTCGCGGTTTCGCTGGTGGAGCTCGCCAGTCCAGGTTCCCTCGCGGAGGAGCTGCCCCATGGCGTCATCGAATGACTCCGCCGATTCGTAAAGAATATCCTGCACGCGGCGTCCGGTGACCTCGGCAGTGGTCCAGCCGAAGACACGGCGCGCGCTCTTGTTCCAATAATTGATCCGCCCGCTAAGGTCGTGGACGATGATGGCGTCCTGCGCATGATCGAGCAGCGCAGCCTGCTCCTCGATCTTGCCCTGGGCGCGTTTTTGATCGCGCAGATCGGTGCACACGATGCTGGTGGTGATGAGCTTGCCGTCCGCATCGCGGGCGGTATTGGCGCGCAGGAAGAGTTGAATCGGCCTGCTTCCGTTGCAGGTCAGGTAGGCATCTCCCGCCCAGGATCCCGTCTGGCTCACGTTGGTAAGAACTTCGTCGGCAACTTGCTGGTGGACGAAAAGGGACCGCACGCCGCCGGCCGCGTTTAACTGCGCCGGAGTACACCCGAGCAATTCCTCAAACACCCGGTTGTGATAAACCGAGCTGCCGGATTCGTCCATGATCGCAATGGCGTCGGCGGCAAAATCGACGGCCATCTTAATGCGCGTGAGTTCCTCTTCGGCAACTTTGTGCTCGGTGATGTCGAGTGCCTGGGCGATGCGGGCCTTTTGTCCGCCGTATTTGATCGGCTGCGTGACGACTTCGACGAAAATGATGGAGCCGTCCTTCTTGCGGTGCCGCCATGTCCCGCGGGTGAGGGGAGCATCATTGCGCCGGTCGCCAATGGTCCGAAGGAGCTGGGACACGTCTTCCAATGGCCGCAGATCCAGCACGGAAAGCGCGAGGAATTCCTCCCGGGAATAGCCGTAATGCGCGATCGCGGCTTCGTTGACTTGCAGAAAGCGCCAACCGGCCCGGTCGTAGACCCACATGGGAATCGGGTTGCACTCGAAAAGCACACGATAGCGCTCCTCCGAAGCGCGCAGGGCCTCCTCCGCGAAATGCTTTTTCGCTTCACTCAACTGCTGCAAGCGGCGCGAGGCGGAGTCTCGCAATTCCCGCTGCACCGCAGGCACGAGCCGGCGAAGATTGTTTTTCGGCAGATAGTCACTGGCTCCGTGACGCAGCGACTCGACAGCCAAATCTTCGCCGACAGCGCCCGAAACGATAATGATGGGCGCATCGCAACCGCACTCCCGCAGCACGCGAATGGCGTTGGGAGCATCGAAGCTGGGGAGTGAATAGTCGCAAAAGACGATGTCCCATTCCCGGGCACGAAGTGCCGCGCGCAGCCCTTGTTCGTTCTCCACGCGCAACCAGTTGGGAGCGAATCCCCCCTGGCGCAAGGCCGCGACCAACAGCTCGGCGTCGGCATCCGAATCCTCGACCAGCAAAGCCTGCAAAACCTGTCCTGTTCGATTCATAACCGTAGGCCCGGGTAGCTGTACAGCGTACCAGCAAGTTGCGAAACCAAAGCCGTGTTTCTCATGGGGTGGGAAAAGCCGCGGGGGGCATCGTGATCGGAATTACATTGAATGGCAATGCTGGGAAATAGTTTGAGGCGCGATTTCCCCAATTGTTTAGCATCGCGGCGATGCAGTGCGTACGGGTTGCAGAGAAGGATGGACGGAGAGTTTGTCGCCGATCAGCGACCCCAAAGTCGGTAACTTCCCTCGGTAAAGATACGGGTTTGTCATCATTCCACGGTCGGCGATTCCTGCTTCTTCTCTAAACATGCAACTTCCTCCTGTCGAAGATCCTGCTTCCGTAACGAATCGGAGCGTAGCGAACGTACCGTCGCCTTCGCGCGGACGCGTGCTCGTCGTCGACGATGACGCCATGCTGCGGGAACTCGGGCTTTCGATTCTCCAAGGCGCGGGCTTTGATGCCCTGGCGGCATCGACCGGTGAGGAATGCCTCAGCGCGCTCCGGGGAACATTGCCCGATCTCATCCTGCTGGACATCAATCTCCCGGACATCGATGGGCGCGACTTGTGCCGACAATTGAAGAGCGATGCGCGGTTGACGGCGATTCCCGTCGTGCATCTTTCCGGCGGTCACATATCGAGCGAGGAGCAAGCGGAGGGCCTGGAGGCGGGAGCGGATGGATACATTGCCCGGCCGCTCTCGAACCACGAGCTCGTGGCCCGCGTCGAATCGATCCTGCGGATGAAGCGGACGGAGGCTGAACTGCGGCGCGTGACCGAGGAATTGCGCGCCTCGACCCGCCGCCTCGAGCAAAGCGAGCAGCGCTACCGGTCGCTTTTCGAGCACAATCCCGATGCGGTCTATTCCCTCGACCGCGAGGGCCGTTTCCTGGCTTTCAACGCCGCGGGCGAAGTGCTGACCGGCTATCCGACGGAAGATTTGCTGCTTTCGCCGTTCCAGCGCGTGCTCATGCCGGAGGATCACGCGCGGGCGGAGCGCGACTTCGCGCGCGTGCTGACCGGGGAGCCCACTTGCTCCGAACTGAATCTCGCGGGTGGCGACGGCCGGCGCCGCCGGGCCAAAGTCACCAGTCTGCCGATTATCGTCGATGGGGAAATCGTGGGGGCCTTTTGCATTGCTCAGGATGTGACCCAACGGCGGGAAAGCGAGGAGCGGTTTCAGCAGTTGGCGGAAAACGTGGAGGACGCCTTTTGGATTCTGGATGTGGCCACGCAAAGCATGCTGTATGTCAACCAGGCGTTTCAGCGGATGCGCGGACACCCCGATGAGGCAATGGATCCCAATCCCTTTTCGTACCTGGAGTCGATCCATCCACAGGACCGCGAACGGGTGGTGCGGGTTTTTGAGGAAACACCTTATGCGGTGAATGTGGAATATCGCGTCCTCCATCCGGATGGCACCATCTGCTGGAATTGGGCGCGCACCTTTCCCATTCGCGATGGCCGCGGTGACGTTTATCGCATCGCCGGCATCGCGCGGGACATTACGGAGCGCAAGGAGTCGGAGGCCCTCATCAGTGAGCAGGCCGCATTGCTCGACAATGCGCAGGAGGCCATCTACGTGCAGGGGCTCGACGGAGTCATCAAATTCTGGAATCGGAGTGCCGAGCGAACTTATCGTCAAAGTGCGGCGGAGGTTGTCGGGAGTCGTTTGCTTCCTCATGCCGCACATGATTCCGAGCGGCACGATGCCGCGCGGCGGCAGGTCCTCCAGACGGGCCAGTGGATGGGAGAACTCGTCGAGCAAATCGGCGGCGGGCGCGAGATTACCGTCGAGGGGCATTGGACGCTGGTCAGCGATGCCGAGGGCGAGCCGAAATCGATCCTCTGCATCAACACCGACATCACCGAAAAGAAGAAGCTCGAGTCGCAGTTTCTCCGCGCCCAGCGGATGGAAAGCATTGGCACGCTAGCCGGCGGCATTGCGCACGACTTGAACAACGTGCTCTCACCCATCGTCATGGCGGTCGATTTGCTGAAAATGAAAACCACCGATCCGGCGAGCCTCGATGTCCTCGACACGGTCGAGACCAGTGCGCGGCGCGGTGCGGATATGGTGCAGCAAGTTCTGTCCTTTGCCCGGGGCGTGGAAGGCCAGCGCCTGATCGTGCAACCCAAGCACCTGCTGAAGGAAATTCGGAAGATCGTCGCCGATGCCTTCCCGAAAAACATCGAGCTCAAGGTGGCCCAGAAGACAGACCTCTGGAATGTCCTCGGCGACCCGACGCAATTGCATCAGGTGCTGCTCAACCTCTGCGTCAATGCGCGCGACGCCATGCTGGACGGGGGCCGGATCACCATCACCGCGGAAAACCTCCCGGTCGACGAGCAGTACGCCTCGATGCACCACGATGCCCATGCCGGGCCGCACGTTGTCCTCCAGGTGCAGGACAATGGCAGCGGCATGCCGGCCTCGTTGCTCGAGAAGATTTTCGACCCGTTTTTCACGACCAAGGAATTGGGCAAGGGGACGGGACTCGGCCTTTCCACGTCGCTGGCCATCGTCAAGAGTCACGGCGGCTTCATTCAGGTCAGTTCGGAACTGGGCCGCGGCTCCACCTTCAAGATCCACCTGCCCGCCCACCAGGACGCCCTCGAAGCGCCGGCGGATGTCAGTCACGGGGATTTGCCCCGCGGTCAGGGCGAATTGATCATGGTCGTGGATGACGAAGCATCCATTCGCACCGTGACCCAGCAGACGCTGGAGGCATTTGGCTATCGAGTCGTCCTCGCCGCCGACGGGGTGGATGCCGTGGCGGTCTATGCCCAGCAACAAGCAGACATCGCGGCCGTCATTACCGACATGATGATGCCGATCATGGATGGGCCGGCGACCATCCAAGTGCTGGTGAAGATCAACCCACTGGTGAAAATCATTGCGGCGAGTGGCCTGAGCAGCCAGGGCCAAATCGCGAAGGGCAACTGGCCCGGCGTGAAGGACTTTTTGCCCAAGCCTTACACGACGGAAGTCATGCTCCATACGCTGGCCCAGGTGCTGGCCGCGGGCTGAGAGGCGGGTAGTTGAACCACGAAGGCGCGAAGACACGAAGGGGGAATGGGAAGGGCTCCGACGCAGGACTTTTGCTACCTTCGTGTCTTCGTGCCTTCGTGGTAAAAAAGAATGAATCGCAGCGGTTCGCTTTCGCTTCATCCTCGGAAAAATTGCGCACCTTGAGCGGGCTTGACTCACCTTGACCCGCCTTGATTGGCCTTTGTAGACCCCGGACCGGGAGGCCAAAATGGCGGGCTGAAAATATCCTCGCCCAAGCCCGGCATATTGCACGCCTTTCTGCGGATGCGCCCGATCTCGTCGCACAGGTCCTCGCCGCGCGGAATGCCCGGGATGCCATGCTCGCGGAAGGTTTCCTTGTGGCGGGCGAAGTAGTGGCGAATCCAGCGCCGCCGCTCCGTCGTCATGGGATAGCAGGCCTCGCCGCGCAGGTACTCCTCGCGGTATTCCGCGGCCTCCGCCCGCAGGGCGGCCAGCGCTGCCGCTTGCTTCTTTTCCTCGGCTTCCTGCTGGGCGCGCCGGGCCTCCTCCTGTTCCGCAAGCCAGCGTTGCTGCGCGAGGTCGGCGCCCTCGCGCTGTTGATCGCCCCGGCGCAGGCGCGCCACCTCGCGGGCGAGTTCGACGATCATCCGGGTACGGGTCGGGCCCGGCTCGGCATCTTCCGCCTCGTGCAAGAGTTGCAACAGGGTCAGGGCCAGCCGGTCGCCCACGCGGTCGATGAGCGAGCGGCGGCTCGTGGTGCCTTGCGCCGCCGCCTCGGCGATTTCCGCGTCGAGTTGCCGGGTCTCCTCGGCAAAAGCGTGGACCCGCTCGCAGGCCCGGCGGGCCCGCTGCCAGTCGCGGAAGCCGCCCAGTTTCCAGGCACTGAGGTTTTGTTCGGAAATGGGCCGCCCTTCGAAGAGGGCGTCCAGCACCTCCTGGGTTTCCGGCAGTTCATTGAGCCACTCCACGAGCCGCTGGCTGGGCTCGTTGTCCTCCAGGCGTTCGTTGAGGGTTTGGCGAAGGTCCGCCGGCAGGCGGGCAATTTTGCCGAGACGGGCAGGGTTGGTTTTGGGTTCACTGGTTTGCATGCGGGCCATTATGCCGTCATTTCCGGAAAAAAGTGCCTTGCTCCATTGGCTCTATTGGCTCCATTGCGGAAAATTTCACTCTCCGGGCCGCAAAACGGGGTTCGCGGCGGGATTTTTAACGCCGAGGGCGCGGAGGGAGGAGGGAGGACCGAGGAGGAAACGTCTAGACGTTGGAAGTCGCACTGATCTACTCAACTGAATGAAAGCGCGTTGGCCCATCCGCACCATTGCCTCGGCGGCGTTGCTGCTTTCCCTCTGGCCAAATCCCATCTCCTCCGGAACGCCGCCAGAATCCGACTCGATCACCATTCGCGCTTTTGAACTCCATTGGGAAGGACTCAGCGTTGCGAGAAAGAGGAAACTTCTGTCCCGTCTGCAACCTTATGTAGGCCGGCCTTATTCAGATAAATTGCTAACAGACGAACTGAAGTTTCTCTGGAACGCAGGGCCCAACATAGGCGGGAAAGTCTGGGGCGAACCCGTAGCAGGCGGCGTGAAAATCGTAATCGCGGTGCGCGCGATTTCCCAGTAGGCGACACCATTGCACGGAGGAATGAACACTCGTCCGAAACCTTGTCGGCTTTAGATGACATATAAAAATCTGTGAATCTTGCCGATTCTCAAGATCGTCCGTTCGGACCCTACTCGAACCCATCCCGTGCGAGCTGCGGCAAAATCAGGAACGTGAGAAGGATTCTCGCGCCTCGCGAGGCCACGTTAGGCACGTCTTAAGAGCGCAGGGGAAGGAGAGAGGGCCACAGGGGAAAAAGACTGACGCTCTCTCTGCGGCCCTCCGCGTTCTCTGCGCGCTCTGCGTTAACCGGGAGGGGTGGGTTGCGCCGTTTGCATCTAAGCAAATTCGGCTTGCACGCCTAGAGAGTGTTTGAAAGCTCTCCTGCCTGCCTCCGCGCGCCGCTCCCCGTGGAATGAATGCGACGGGGAAGGCAACTCACCTCCCAGCCGACCATCCGCTCCATGATCCCCCCCATCGTTTCCCGTCGCCGTTTCCTCACGCAAACCGCAGGCCTCGCCGCTACGGCCGCGCTCGGTCCGAATCTGCTGCTGCGCGGCCAGGATGCGGCCAGCAAGCGACTGAACATCGCGGTGATCGGCGCGCTGGGAAAAGGCCAGGTCGATACCGGCAAGGTCGCGCTGGACCACAACATCGTGGCGCTCGTGGACATCGACAGCAAACGACTGGAGAGCGCGGGCAAGGCTTGGGCCAAGAAATACGCCGACGCGGGCAAGACGCTGCCGCAGTCGCCAAAGCTTTACGCCGATTTCCGCAAGATGTTCGACGAGATGTCGAAAGGCATCGACGCGGTCATCGTCTCGACGCCGGACCATACCCATTACGTGGCTGCGATGTGGGCGCTGAAGCACAAGAAGCCGGTGTGCGTGCAGAAGCCGCTCTGCAATACGATCTGGGAAATTCGCGACTTGCACCGCGCGGCCAAGGAAGCCGGCGTGCTCACGCAGATGGGTAACCAGGGCCGCACGATGGAAGGCCAGCGTTTTGCCAAGGAGTGGATCGACCAGGGTGCGATTGGCACCTTGAAAGAAATCCGCCTGTGGACGAACCGCCCGCTGTGGCCGCAGGGGCCGATGACCAAGACGCACCCGGAATGCCCGACGAATGTGAACTGGGACCTCTGGCTCTCGGTCGAACCGAACGAGCCGTACTTTGAGTTTCAATTGCCGCCCGATGCCGCCATCCAGGCCAAGCGGGGCAATGGCGTGCACCCCTGGAACTGGCGAGGCTGGTGGCAGTTCGGCTCGGGCGCGCTGGGCGACATGGGCTGCCACATCATGGACGCGAGCTTCAGCATTCTCGGACAGCAAATCCCGATCAAGATCGAGGTGGAGAGCGCGCCGGTCACGGATCTGACGGCGCCCGTGTGGACGCGTCTGGTCTATCACTTCGCGGCCACCGACAAGCATCCCGCGCTGACAGTAAGCTGGCACGATGGCACGCTCGAAGGTGGCAAGCCGAACAAGCCCGAGCGCGACCCGCGGGTGCCGGAGGACGTTTTCAATAAGGCCACCAGCGGTATGATGTTCATCGGCACCGATGGAGTCGTTTTTGAACCCGACGCCTATTGCGAGCATCCGGTCATCTTTCCGGAGGAGCGCTTTGCCGATGTGAAGAAGTCGATGGAGGACGGAAAAATCAAGAAGACCGAGGTGCGCAGTCCGATGCCGGACAATCCGCAGGGCGAATGGGCGCAGTGCATCACCAGCGGCGGCACGCCGAGCTCGAACTTCGACTACGCGGCGCCGCTCG
>NZ_JBDUCX010000356.1:0-4868 GCF_040003245.1 Chthoniobacter sp. | reverse complement strand
GTGTAGTTGCTGACCAGCGCCACGTTCCCGAGCACCTCCGCTGCCGGGAGCTTGTGGCTAACCTTGCCGAGACTCGCTCCGGTTTCCGCGGATGTCGCCTCGAGCGTCAGTTCCACCTGCCCGCCGTCCGCCGTTCCTGATAGATGCAGCTCGACGCTCTTCATCTCCGCCACTGCCGCCAGCGGCTCCGTCTTCGGTCCCAGCGTGAGTTGGCCATCGACGATTCCGGCATTCACACCCTTGCCCGCAAAACAGTTGCTGCGGTGTTCATCGATCTCACTGCGGATGCCGATGCGGAAACCGGCGCCGCCATCCTTTCCCTCACCCGCCACGCGGTCGAGTTGCACGGACATTTTGAAATGACCAGCGGGATTGGCGATCTGGTGAGTCAGCGAATGCACACTGCGGTTGCCGCCCGTGCTCTGGCACTCCGCCGCGCCATCGACGACCCGCCAGTCTTCCATCGGGTTCGCCCAAAACTCGCCGCCGAGCCAGACGCGATCGTGCGTCCGCTCCCACGCATCAGCAGGCTTCAGCTCGACCGCAACAGCCGCTCGCCCATTCGGGGCACGAACCCCCAAGCCGATTAGTGTTCCTGCGGTGGCGTATTTCAACGCCGCGCGTCGGGTGATGCCGGCGGCGGATTCAATGTTCGGATTTCGTTTCATAGGATTGCGGATGTCTGGCTCTTTGCAGCGCTACTATTGTGGAGTTTCCTTGCGCTTCCTATTCGCCGCGCCACCTTCACCCGCACCCATGGCGGGAGTGATCAGTGGCGCTTTTTGATCCCAAGGGAGCGAGCGGTCGAAGAGCTTCGGATACGCCTCGTATCCGTGGCCGGTCACGACCTTGCTCGCGATTTCAGCCAGTTCGGTGTCGTAGGCCTTTTGCATCACGGCGAGATCCTTCGCGTAGTGCGGGTCGTTGGCGACATTTGCCATTTCAAGGCGATCATTGCCCAGGTGAAACAGCTCGTCCGTGGGCTTCATTCCGTCGCTGGCGGAATACCAATAGATGTATTTCCACTCGCGCGTGACCACGGCCAGAGATTGCGCCGTCGGGATACCCCAGAAGTTGAAAAGAGGAAGAAACTCGCGGACCTGCCCGGCGGGATTGGTCAGCAGCGGAAGCAGATTCTTCCCATCGATGCCCGCAGGCGCGGGCACGTCAGACAACGCAAAGATGGTCGCGGCCATGTCCACGCTGGCAGTGACGGCTTCGCAAACCTTGACCGCATGCGCCTTCGGCAGACGGGGATCGTAGATGAGCAGCGGCGCCTTTGATCCCTCTTCATACGGGATGACTTTGTCACCAAAGCCGTGCGAGCCGCTGTTATAGCCGTTGTCGGAGGTGAAGATGATGACGGTGTTCCCGGCGAGACCCTGGCGCTCCAATTCCTCGCGAATCATCCCGACAGCGGCATCGACGCCGGTAATGAGCGCATAGTAAAGGCGCGCGGTGCCATCGTAGTCATTGACCCACTCACGATAGCTCGTGGCGGCCCGGCTGGTGTGGACCTGAGCCGAAAGATGTTTCCCGTTTTCCACCCCGTAATTGGCCGGTCGGGTAAATTCCTTCTTCGACTCATAGAGTTTGAGATCAATCGGATCAGGCGTATAAGGCATGTGCGGCGCCTTGAAACTGATGCTCATGCAAAACGGCTTTCCACTTGTCTTCGCAGTCTTCAGGAAGTCCTGCGCCCACGCACCGTAAGCGCGCGAGCAATGCGGATACTGCGCAGCATATTTTGCGATGCCATCATTCTTCGCGGTCTCATAAAACGTCTGCCCCGGCCCACCGGCCCAGACATCGAACTCCTTCTCAAAGGCCTCCAGCTTCTCACCTTGGAGGAGAAAGCCGATCTTGCCGGCGAATCCGGTGAAGTAACCCGCCTCCCGCAATTTCACCGCATAGGAGTTGGCAAAGAAGCGGCGTTCGAGGTCGCCGTGTTCAAAGTTACAACCGTGGCGATACTCATAGAGGCCCGTGAGCAAAGTGCAACGGCTGGCCATACAAATGGCCGTTGTGTCGTAGTGATTCGCGAAGCGCATGCCGTCATTGGCCAACTTGTCGAGATGCGGGGTGATGACATCCTTGTTTCCGTAGCATCCGACCGCCCCGATGGTCTGATCGTCGCTGAGCAGAAAAATGATGTTCGGACGGTCAGCCGCACGAGTGTGGATGACTGAGGAGATCAGGACGGCAAAGAGGAGCAGGAGGCATTTCATAATTTGGCTGGGTTGTAAGGCGAAATGGGCACGTCGCCCCTGGCCTTAGTGGCTAGACGGCTTTTGAGAGGAGCGATGATCGCCTGAACTGCGGGGGTTGGTTCCTTGGCAAGGTTTGTGAACTCGTTGGGATCGCGGAGGTGATCGTAAAGTTCAATGCCCGCGCGGCCCTCGTCCCATTCGGTATAACGCCAGCGCTCCGTGCGAATGCTGCGGCCCATCAATGGCCGAGGCAGGCGTGTGTCGGCGGGGCGAAGGATTTGGGTTACAGCCGCATCATCCCATGGTGCTTTCGGGTCATCGAGAAGAGCGCGCAGACTATGGCCACTGAGGTTTGTCGGCGGCTTCAACCCGCAGAGGTCCGCCAGCGTCGGATACATGTCCACAAACTCCACGATCCGCGCGCAGGCGCGTCCGTTACCTTTCGCGCCGGGTGCGCGGATCAGGAGCGGCGCGCGTGCGCCTTCCTCGAACAGGGTGCGTTTTTGCCACACTCCCAAATGCTCCCCGAGATGATAGCCGTGATCGCTCCACAGGACGACGATCGTCTTATCGGCAAGACCGAACTTGTCGAGCGCGTCGAGCACTCGCCCAACCTGGGCGTCCACAAAGCTAACGCTCGCGAGGTATGCCTGGAGCGCTTGGCGGCAGGTTAGTTCGTCGAGGCCGTAGTTTGGCGTGGGATTGTTGTGCGCAAAGGCTGCGGGCGGAATGTCGTCGCGATCGTCGGGCGGGGCCGCGGGCAGGTGGACGCTTTCGAGTGGGTAAAGGCCGAAGTATTTCTTCGGTGCGACATAGGGCGTGTGCGGACGAAAGAATCCCACGCCCAGGAAGAATGGCTCGGCACGATGGGCCTCGATCAGTCGGATGGCCTCCGTCGCCACCATTCCATCCGTCTGCTCCTCGTCTTCCCCATCCGCGGCGAGCCAACTGAGCGCCGCACTCACCGGCTTCTCCGGCGTGGGATTGGTAATGAGCGCTTCGTCGGTTACGTCACGGCCTTTGGGATTCACCACCTGCATCCACGAGGGCTTGTCATCCAGTCCATCGGTGCCGATCGCCTTGGGCACGTCATAGTGGTAGATCTTTCCGACCCGCGCGGTGAACCAGCCGTTGTTCTTAAAGAGCTGAGGCAACGTCACCACATCCGGCACGCTACTTCGGAAATGGCGCTCCAGATCGAACACGCCAGTCGCGTCCGGCCGCAACCCGGTGAGCACCGAGGCGCGGCTGGGATTGCACAGCGGAATCTGGCAATAGGCGCGATCGAAACGCACTCCGCTGGCGGCGAGGCGGTCAAGGTTCGGCGTCTTCGCCACGGGAGGCTCTGCGGAGTTCAGCACATTCGCGAGGTCATCAATGGCGATGAAAAGCACGTTTGTCCGCGGACCCTCAGCTAACGCGACGGTCGCGAGCAATGCGGCCAATCCAATTTGCAGCAGGGTGCTTTTCATCGGTCCGGCGCGACGTTTCAGTCTCCGTTCCTGTTCCGCAGCATGCTCACGGCGTCCTTTTCTGACGCCCCTGATCGTCCACGTCCACGATCCACTGATCCAGCACCGCGCTTAGCTTCTTCAATTCCGCCTTGTCTTCAGGTTTGTCCGATTTCGCAAGGTTGTGAATCTGGTGAGGATCGGCGTCCATGTTGTAGAGCTCCTCGTCCGGCATGCGTGGCTGGCAGAGGAACTCCTGCGGCGGTGTGAGCTTGCCCTCGGCGTGCAGTTTCTTCAGCAGGTTCCACACGGGATACTGCGTCTCCTTGTAGTTGTTCGGCGCGAGGAACGGAATCTCCGGGGTAAAATTGTGAATGTAGCGATAGTGCGCGTCGCGCACCGAGCGGATGCGCATGCCCGTCGTGTCGCAATAGTCGCGCGTGCCGAACACATATTCGCGGGGTGCCTCCGCATGTTCGCCGAGAAAATTGCGGCCCTGCATCTTCGGCGGCTTCGGCGCACCGGCGATGGCGAGCATCGTGGGGGCGAGGTCAATGCCATCAATGAACCGCGCGTCCACAACGCCCGGCTTATACTGCTTCGGCGCGGGAAAATCCTTCGGCCATCGCATGATCATGGGCACAAGAAAGCCTTCCTCATAACAAAACTGCTTGGCCCGCGCCATGGACGCGCCGTTGTCGCCGAAGTAGATCACCACCGTGTTATCGGCGAGCCCGTCACGCTTTAGCTGGTCCAGGACCAGGCTCACCTTGCGGTCAAACTCCGTCTCTGAATCGAGATACTTTGCCCAGTCTTCGCGCACGATCGGATCGTCGGGGTAATACGGAGGCAGCACCACCTTCGCAGGATCGGCCTTCTTGGGCGCGTCATAGTCCCGATGCGTCTCCTTGAAATTGATCTGCGCGAAGAACGGCTGGTGCGACTTCAGATCGTCCCAGTCCTTTGAATCAAAGGCATCGTTGCCGGACTGAAAATTCCAGTCGGTCTTGCCCTTGCCGCTGAATCCGAGTGCTGCGGGCATCTTCACCACATTGGCAGTAAAGTAACCCGCATCGCGCATCCACGCAGTGAGCAGGCGCACGCCGTCCGGCAGCGGCTTCTTGTCCTTCGTGCGATGATTCTGCGCGCCGATGCTCACCGCATACATCCCGGTCATGAACGAACTGCGGCTCACCGAGCACACCAT
>NZ_JBDUCX010000147.1:0-16655 GCF_040003245.1 Chthoniobacter sp. | reverse complement strand
GACCGACGACGAGGCCGCCAGCGAGGAATCCCAGGAGGACGTGAACGAGGAGTCGCAGGAGGACGTGAGCACACCGGAAAATTCCGAGGACTCAAGGGGAGCCGTCGGCGGCGCCTAAAGTCAAATCAAGGTAAATCAAGCCTCTCAAGCCTCCCAAAGTTTCTCACGTGAGTATGCCGCGCACTCTTTTCTGAACCTAGCGCGCTGGTAGCTCTGGAAAGCGGACCTGCTTATCCTGCTGCTGGATGTGGGCGATGCGCGCGGCCAGCCGCGGGGAAGGGGAGCGCGGATCCCAGCCGCGTGGGTTCGGCAGGATGGCGGCGAGTGCGCAGCATTGCTCACGCGTGAGGTCGTGAGCGCCGTTGCCGTAGTGCGCGCGGGCCGCGGCTTCGAGCCCGTAGACGCCATCGCCCATCTCGATCACGTTGCCGTAGAGCTCGAGGATGCGGCGCTTGGAGAGCAGCGTCTCCATCCAGAAAGTGTAGTAGGCCTCGAGGCCCTTGCGCAGCCACGAGCGGCCTTGCCAGAGGAAGAGCGAGCGGGCGCATTGCATGGTGATGGTCGAGGCTCCACGCGCCTCCTGGCCGGTGCGTTCCGCCTGCTTCTGCGAGGCGCGGATTTCCCGCCAGTCGAAGCCGTGATGACGAAAGAAACGCTGGTCTTCCGCGATCAGCACGAACTTGAGGAAATCATGCGGCATCCGGGAGAGCGGCAGCCAGGTGTATTGCCGCGCGGGTGCGGGGCGGCCGTCCGGGCGCAACTCCAGCGGTCGCAAGAGCATGAGCGGCGTGACGGGCGGATCGAAGAAGCGCACCGCGGCGACCTCGGCAATCGGCAGCGCCGCGAGAAAGAGACAGAGGAAGACGAGCCAGCGCCACCATCGAGGGCTCGCCGCGCGGGCGGCCTTGCTCAAAGAACCCGAACTTGCGGCGGCGGAATGACGACCGGACGAACGCGCGGAATCTTGATGCGCCCTTCCTCATCCTGAATCGGCGTGATGATCTCCGCGGCACTGATGTCGATGACGTTCGATTCCTTTTTCTTCGTCTCGCGTGCCTTGGTGGGAGGTTCGGGCTCCGCGGCCGGTGGCTCCGGTCGCATCGTGCCTGTGTCGTCGTGCTTCATCGCGGTGAAGGCCGCTTGGGAAGTCATGTCCTCCAGCATCTGGCGCTGGTCGTCGACGAGCTTCTCGATGCGCTCGCGCAGGGAATCGCGCTGGTGGATGATCGTGTCGCGCTCGCGGCGGATGCGGGCGAGATCGCGCTCGGCGCGGGTCTTCAGCTCGCCTTCGGCGGTGGTGAAGGAAGCGCGCTCGTGCTCGAGTTCGCTGACCTTGGCGGCCAGACGGGCCCGCTCGGCGTCGAGTTGGGCCAGCGCATCGTCGCGCTGCTTGACGATCGTCTTGAACTCGCTGGCAAACACGCCGGCCTGCGCCTTATGCGTTTCGCGCGCCTGCTCGAGTTCCGCGGCGACTTTCTCCTTCTCCGCCTGGGCGGCGTCCCGTTCCTGAATGAGTTTCGTGTGCTTTTGCTCTGCTTCCACCGACACTGCGGCGAGCCGCTCGGCGACCGTGGCGCTATCGTGCTTGGCACTGTCGCGGGCGTCCAGCAGCGAGGCAATCTCGGCGGGATACTTGCGTTCGGCTTCGGTCAGCGCGGCGCGCACCTTGTCGCGTTCCATCGTCAGCGCGGACACGGTCCCATTCATCTGCTCGGTCAGCGCGGCGATCGCGTCGGCCTTCTCGTCGCGCAGGTTGTGCACGGCATTCGTGTGATTCTCCTGGAGCCGGGCGATCTTGTCGTCCACCTCGGCGGCGAGGGCCGCTTTTTCGGCGGCGATCTTGGCCACGGCGGCGTCCTTTTCCGTCGAGACGGCGTTGAGCGTCCGCTCGTGCTTGCCGGTCAGCGAGGCGATGGCTTCATGGTGCTCGGCGAGATGCTTCGTGAAGGCGTCCTCACGTGCCTGCAACGACGTGCGGGTTTCGGCCAGCAAACTCTCCGTGGTCGCCAGCTTGCCCTGCAAATCTTCGACGAGCTGGCGCGTGTCCGCCAATTGGCGGTCGGTCTCGAGCTTGGCGTTTTCGAGCTTTTCAAAATTGGAGTGCAGTTCGCCGAGCGTTTTGTCGTGGCTGATGCGGGCGGCGGCAAACTCCGCGGAAAGCGCTTCCTTCGAGGCGCGCAACGCGTCGCGATCCTTGTCGAGCGAGGCAAAGGCCATGCCGTGATCTTGTTTGGCCGCGGCCAGGTCGCCGGCCATCGCCTCGATTTTGCCGAGGAGTTCGTCGCGACTCCGGGTGACATCGGCGAGCGTCTTTTCGAGGGCGGTGCGGGCGGAGGATTGCCCCTCCTTGCTGGAACTCAACTCCAAGTGCTCGGCCCGCAGGGTCACGAGCTCCTTGGTCACCGTCTCGAGCTGTCCACGGAATTTGTCGCGATCCGCCGCCAGTTCGGCGAGGGCCTTCTCGTGCTCCCGACGGGCGGCGCCGGCATCGGTGGAAGCGGCGTCGTGGCTGGCGCGCAGTTTTTCCAGTTCGTCGGCGAGTGCTTTCTTTTCGTCGGCGAGCTTCTCGCCACTGAGGCGCAATTCGGCGAAAGTCTTGGCATCGGCATCGCGGGCCTGCTCGGCGGCGGCGAGGTCGTTCGCAAACCGCTTTTGAGCTTCCTGCTGGGAGGTCTTCGCCTTCGCGACCTCCGCGGCCAGCGCCTCGCGTTCCTTCGCCAGGGCATCGCGCTCGGCGAGCGTCTTCTGATGCTCGTCGCGCAGCCCGGTGATGGTGGTATCGCTGGCCTTGCGGGCGGCTTCCAGTTCGCTGGAGACGCGGGCATGCTCGGCGGTGACGCGGGTGTGCTCGGCGGAAAGTGCTTCGCGGGCCTTGGCGGCCACCGCCGCGGCGGCGAGTGCGGCGGTCGCGGCGGCGAGTTCCTTGGCGAGATTCTCTTTTTCCGCGCGATGCTGCGCCAGTTCGGATTGCTGGGTGGGGATGGTGGCGTTGAGCTGTTGGAGCGACGACTCTTTTTCCGAGAGAGCCGCGGCATGTTGCTGCTGGAGCCGGGCGAGTTCTTCCTGGTGCTGCTCGATGACCCGGGCGTGCTCGGCGCGGGCTTCCGCCAATTCCTGCGTCGTGCTCTCGGTCTCCGCTGCCAGTTTTTGGGCGCGGGCGGTGATCTTGGGGACAGCCGCCGCCTGGGTCTGCAGCGACTTGATCTTCGCGGTCAGGTCTTCGCGTTCATCCTGGAGAGACTTGAGCTGCGCTTGCAGAGTCTCGTTTTCCGTGCGGACCTGCGACGCGTCGCCCTTGGTCTTGTGGTGCTCGGCCTCGACGCCCTGCAGGGTCTGAAGTTTGTTCGCGAGATCTTCGCGCTCGGCTTGCAAGGACTTGAGCTGCGCCTGCAGCTTCTCGTTCTCGGTTTGCGCCTGGGAGGCGGCGTCCTTGGTCTTGTTGTGCTCGCTCTCGACGCCTTGCAGGGCCTGAAGTTTGCCGGTGAGGTCTTCGCGCTCGGCTTGCAAGGACTTGAGCTGCGACTGCAACTTTTCGTTCTCGGTTTGGATCTGCGCGGCGTCGCCCTTGAATTTGTCGTGCTCCGTGGCCACGCCCTGCAACGCCACGACCGTGGCGCCCAATCCTTCGTGTTCGGCCTGGAGCGATTTGAGCTGGGCCTGCAGTTTTTCGTTCTCCGTGCGGAGTTGAGCGGCGTTGCCTTCCACCTGTGCGAAGACCTGTTTCTGGTCCCCGTGCTCGGCCAGCGCTTTTTCCCGCTCGGTGAGTTCGGAGGCGAGCTTTTGCTTCTCGCTGTTCAGCGCTTCCTTCTCCTGCAACAGACTTTTGATCCGCGTGCGGTAATTCTCGATGTCCGCCTCGAACTGGGCGGCGGCGCGGGCCTCCCATTCCTCGGGAGCCGGTGCGGCGGCGATCGTTTCTTGGGCGAAAGCCAGCTTCTTCCGCGTTTCCTCGAGGTCCGCCGTCAGCTTCGCATTCGTGGCTTGAATCGTGCCCGCCTGGTCCTGCGCTTCCTTGAGACCGCGCGCGGCTTCCGTCTCCCGCTTGCGCAGCGCCGCGTCGTGTTCGCGCTGGAGCGTGGCCTGCAATTCCTGAAGCTTCGCCGCGGATTCCTGTTGCAGGCGGTCGGCGGCGGCGAGCTGGCGCTCGACCTTGAGCTTGGCTTCGCGCTCGCGAACGAGCTCCTGCGCATTGTCGCGCTGGCTGGTCTCGAGCACATTGATCCGCCGCTGCAATTCTTCGAGTTGCTTTTGCGAGATGGCGGAGGCGGCGGCGCCCCCGACAGCGGCGGCGGCGACTTCGCCCACGACCGCGCCGATCTTGCCGCGTTTTTGAAATTCCGTGATCTGCTTGGAAAGATTGGCCTGCTGCTGCGCCAGCGCATCGCGCTCGGTGATCAGGTCCTTGATGCGCTGCTCGCTTTGCTGCGAACCCTTGTTCAGCTCCACCTTGAGGTTGGAAAGCTCCATCCGGAAGGCGTCCCGTTCCTGCTGCACCTTGGCGAGATTGTCCGCGCTCTTCGCGGCCACGCTCTTCTCAAATTCGACCTGCTCGTTTTTGTCGTCCGATTCCTTCTTGGCGCGGACCAGTTCGACGATGACTTTTTCCCGTTCATCGAGCAACGACTTCCGTTGCTGGTCGGCGGCGGCCATCTGGCGCTCGTATTCGCCCTTGAGACGGGCCACGAGGTTGCGCATGACATCGCGCGCCTTCAAGGCGTCTTCCTTCGTCATCCGTTCGTCTTCCTCGGAATTCTGAACGGGGAGAACGACCTCAGGCGGCTTGGGCAACGGCGCTGCGGCGGGCGGTGGTGGAGGCGCGGCAGCTTGGGTACTATCGGTGGGGCCGCCGGGGATAATGTTGCGCACGGCCCGCCGCGAACGCAGCCTCTCCGCCAGGGAATCCGCCGCCGCCGCAGTGAGGCCGGCTGACCCGGTACCGCCCTGCTGGTTGCGATGCGCGACCAGCATCTTCATCACTTTCTGCCAGGGGAAACGGACGTCCGCGTTGTCGGAAGGCAGGATCTCAGCCCGGAAAATTCCCGGCACGCGCCGGTAGATTTCCGAAACCGGAATCGTCGTCTGGCCACGCGCGATGCGATCCGCCAGATCCCCAATTTCGAACGAGAGCGGCGTGGCGGGATCGGGCTTTTGATCGCCCAGCAATTGCGCGGGGATGCGCTGGAGAAAATCGCCGAGTTCCAAAATGATCTCGTGCTGCGGTCCTGCGAATCCGGCGAGCGCCGGCGCGGGAATGGAGGACGAACCTGCGGGCGACTCCTTTTTCGGTGGCAGCTTGAAATCCGGATTATACCCGGCCGCCACGGCCGCCGCCGCAATTTGGACAGCAGGATCCACCTTGCGGGGAGGAGCCGGTTCCGCCTTGGTTTCGGAGGCTGTCTCCGGCTTTACCTCGGGCGCATTCTCCGGCGTCTTTTCTTCAGACGCTTTTCGTTTGAAACGATCGAGAAATGACATGATCCGACGTTGTTTTGGAAAGTATTAGCACGTTCTAGTCCCTAGGCGCGGCAAGTTGTTATCCTGTCACAATCAATTTGTCTGTGAAAATTGTCGGGTTGATCAAATTTTCTGCACCACCTTCTTTTAAGAGGTTTTCGCAGGTCTCGGCCAGCCGGGCGGGGAGGACCACAACGAGCCGGACCGAATCGCCCTCGTAGGTGGTCTCCAGCACCCTTGCCTGGCGGTGTAACTGGGCCAGTAACCCCCCGGCGCTCTGGGGGATAAGAAATTCACGGGTGACCATGCCATTGGAAACCAGATCCGCCATGCGCTGGATCAATTCGTCGACACCTTCGCCCGTATGGACCGAGATAAAGACGGCTTCAGGAAAGTGCGTCCGAAGCGCGGCGATGGCCGTAGAATCACGGACTTTGTCGATCTTGTTGAAGACGACGAGCATCCGCTTTTCGTCCGCGCCGAGTTCGGCGAGCACTTTCATGGTCGTATTATAGAAGGCCATGACCTCCGGCTGGCTGGCATCGAGGAGGTGAATGAGAAAGTCAGAAACTGTCGCCTCCTCGAGAGTTGCGTTGAATGCCTCGACGAGCCGATGGGGCAGCTTACGCACGAAGCCGACGGTGTCCGTGAGCAGGAGCGGTTGCTTGTTCGGTAACGCAATTTTGCGAGTCGTCGTATCCAGAGTCGCGAAAAGCTTGTCTTCAATGAGAACGTCCGCGCCGGTCAGCCGGCGCAGCAGCGAGGACTTGCCGGAGTTCGTGTAGCCGACGATCGCGGCGTTTGGGACCGGGGTGCGCTTGCGATCCTTGCGCTGCGTGGCGCGCGACTGGCGCACCTGTTCGAGTTCACGCTTGCAGCGGTCGATGGTGTTGCGAATGCGGCGCTTATCCTGTTCGAGCTGCGTTTCACCTTCACCGCGCGCACCGATGCCGCCGCCTTGCCGGACGAGGTGTCCCCACGCCCGGGTCAGCCTCGGCAGCGAGTATTCCAATTGCGCCAGCTCGACTTGGAGCCGTGCTTCCCGCGTCTGCGCACGCCGGGCGAAGATATCGAGAATCACTTCCTGCCGGTCGATCACCGTCATGCCCGCCAGCTTCTCCCAGTTGCGCTGCTGGCTGGGGGTCAGTTCGTTGTCGAAGATGATCACATCGAGCCCCTGTTCCTTCGCGCGCGCCACGATTTCGTCCGCCTTGCCGGTGCCGATGAGCAGACGCGCGTGCTGTTCGCGGTGATGCACGAGCATGCGGTCCATGATCGGGATGCCCAGCGTCTTGACGAGCTCCTCGAGCTCCTCGAGCAGGCTCGCCGCCTCGGTGCGGCCAGTGACTTCGGTATATGCGCCCACGAGGAGCGCACGCTCCACCATTTTTTCCTTCGCTTTGATGTCGATCATGGGATTTGCCAAGAGAAACAGCATACCTGAAGCGGCGCGACACGCAAAGGAAGACACACCGGGATTTCAGGGTGCAATTTGGCGGGACCGGGCACGAATTACACCTGTCCGGTGGCTCCTCCGCCAGTCCGCCGCCTCATTTCCATCGCCTCCCATGGAATCAGCGGGTAATTGTCCGCGCACCCTTGAGATGAAGAACCTGCTTGTCTGGCAAAAGCTCGCCCTGCTGGGCGCGGTATTTCTGGTTCCGCTCATGGTGGTGACCTACGCGCTTATCTCCTCGGTGCATAGCCTCGGTATCGCCACGGCACGGCACGAACTGCTGGGGGTCGAGTATTCCCGGGCGCTCCAGCAGGTGCTCCATGATCTGCAAGTCCTGCGCGGCTCGGATGCCACGGCCAACGAAGCCGACCGCGCCAGCCGCCGCGTGGACCTGCGACGCGATCTCGCCCTGCTCGACGCAGCCGATGCCAGCCTGCGCCCCCGCTTGCAGATTTCCGACGATTGGCCTGCGTTGGCGGCGCGCTGCCGGAAAATCGCCGCCGCGCCGGTGTCCGCGGAAACGCAGGGAGAAATGGCGCGCATCACCCGTAGCGGCCTCGACTTGCTCAAGAAGGTGGCGGACCACTCGGAGCTGACGCTCGATCCGGACCTGGGCAGTTACTACTTCATGGACTTGTGCCTGTGGAAATTGCCCGAGCATGCCGAGCTGGTTACCCAGGCCTGGAGTCGTTTGGCCGCCAGCGTCCCGGGCCAGCCACTCAATGCCGCGGCCCGCAACGACCTGCGCCGTCTCGCCGGACTCATCGATTTCCTCCATACGCAGGCCAATGAATCGCTCTCGAAAGCCCGGGCGGCGGAGTCCAACGCCGGGAACCATTTGCACGTCCCCGAGCCAGCCGCGGATGCGATCAACTTCGCGGTGGCTTCGGATTCCTGGCAGATGGAACCGGATTCCCTCGCCCAAGCGATGACCCGGCGCCTCGATGCCGACTACAAGCTGGCCAGCCAGGTGAGCTTCGTGCTGGCCGAGTTGCTTGACCAGCGCATCGACCGCTTGCAAAGGCGGATCAATCTCTCCCTGGCCATCGGTGCACTGGGCCTGGTGATCGTCTCCGCGCTCGGCTGGTCGCTCATTCGCGACATCACCCGGCCCTTGGGCGAACTCGCGACTACCGCCGAGGCGATCGAGAGTGGGGAACTCGACGCGCCCGTGACGGTGAAGCATCGGCGCGACGAAATCGGCCGGCTCGCCGATGCCTTGCGCCGCATGATCACCGCGCAGCGCCACAGCCGGCGGAAGCTGGTGGAAAGCAACGTGGCCATGCTGGAGGCGAATGAGAAACTCCAGGCCAAGACCGATGAGGCGCATCGCCTGGCCGAGGAGGCCGATACCGCCAATCGCGCCAAGCGCGACTTCCTCGC
Source organism: Chthoniobacter sp. (assembly GCF_040003245.1). NCBI lineage: Bacteria > Pseudomonadati > Verrucomicrobiota > Spartobacteria > Chthoniobacterales > Chthoniobacteraceae > Chthoniobacter > Chthoniobacter sp. Next base: position 8,362 of record NZ_JBDUCX010000147.1, on the reverse strand, counting down.
GGTGATGAGCCACGAGATTCGGACGCCGATGAATGGCATCATCGGCATGACGGAACTTGCGCTGAACACCGAGCTCACGCCCACGCAACACGAGTACCTGGACATGGTCCGCAGCTCAGCCGAGACGCTGCTCGAACTGCTCAACGACATCCTCGATTTCTCCAAGATCGAGGCGGGTCGGCTCGAACTGGAACAGATCGATTTCGACCTGCGCGACCTGCTGGGCGACACGATGCAATCGCTTGGCGTGCGGGCGCATGCGCGCGGTCTCGAGCTGGCGTTGCAGATTCGTCCTGACGTGCCCGATGCACTCACCGGCGATGCCCATCGCTTGCGGCAGATCGTGGTGAACCTCGTGGGCAACGCCCTCAAGTTCACGGAGCAGGGCGAGGTGACGGTGCTGGTGGAGGTGCTCGACCCGCAGGATCCGCAGTTGAAGTTGCGTTTTGCCGTGAGCGATACCGGCATCGGTATTCCGCCCGAGGCCCAGGCGCGGATTTTCAACGCTTTCTCGCAGGCCGATAGCTCGACGACGCGCCGTTTTGGCGGCAGCGGCCTGGGGCTCGCGATCACCAGCCAGCTCGTGACCATGATGGGTGGCGAGATCAGCGTGCGGAGTGAAGTGGAGCGGGGGAGCACGTTCGAGTTTACGGCGACGTTTGCCCGCCAGCCGGATCGTCCCCCGGTGGAGGTGCCGGAACTGGAGCATCTACGCGTGCTCGCCGTGGACGACAACGCCACCAACCGCCTCATCCTGCGCGAGCTTTTCACGAGTTGGGGCATGGAAGTGGTGGTCGCGGATTCCGCTCCTGCGGCGCTCGCGGCCTTGGATAGCGCGGGGCACGAAGGGCAGCCGATCACGCTCGTCGTCACGGACATGATGATGCCGGATGTCGATGGATTCGGCCTGGTCGAGCGGATGCGGCAGAGCCCCTCGCTCCGCGAGACGCGGGTCATCATGCTCACGTCGTCGAATCGCGCGGAGGATGTGGCGCGTTGCGAACGCATGGGCATCGGCGCGCATCTCGCCAAGCCGATCAAGCAATCGCGGCTGATGGATACGATCGTCGACGTGATGGGCAAAAGGCCGGGCCGCCGCGAGAAGGGGCTCGAGACGGACGTGCCGCGCCAGCGCCCGCTGCGCATCCTGCTCGCCGAGGACAACGCCGTTAACCAGCGCCTCGCGGTGGTGAACCTGGAGTCGTGGGGCCACGCGGTTACCGTCGCGCACGATGGCCGCGAGGCGGTCGAGGCCTTCAGCGCCCGGCCTTTCGATCTCATCCTCATGGATTCCCAAATGCCCCGGATGGGTGGTTTCGAGGCGACGGCGGAGATTCGCCAGCGCGAGGGAGGGCGGGACGGGCGCGTGCCCATCATCGCCATGACGGCCAACGTGATGAAGGGCTACCGCGAGGAGTGTCTTGCTGCCGGGATGGATGGTTATGTCGCCAAGCCGATGCGGCGCCGCGAATTGATCAACGAGATCGCGGCGGTGATCCCGGGTTTTATTTTGGACGGGGAAGAGATGCCAGCGTCGAAAACCGCTGCCGAGGCGGCTGCGCCAGCCGGAGCGGAGACGCGCGACGACGGCGCGCCATTCGACTCTGCGGCGTTGATGGAGAGTCTCGGCGGCGATCGCGCCGTGGTCGCGGAGATGATCCATCTTTGCCTGGACGAAGACGGTCCGCGTCTGCTCGCGAACCTGCGCGATGGCCTCGCCACGCACGACTTTTCGGCCATCGAACACGCGGCCCATGGGCTCAAGGGACTGGTCGGCGAATTCCATGCTCCAGGGGCTCACGCCGCGGCCCGGGAGCTCGAAGACGCCGCGCGCGGGCACGAGTCGGAAGCCATCCCTTCCGGCGCACAGGCGCTCTTTGACGAATTCGACCGGCTGTCCGCGGCCCTGCGGAGATTGCTGGCGGAGTAACATCCAACACCCAACATCGAACATCCAATAGTTACCCATCGCATGACCGAAACTCCTTCGAAGCGGAACATTGGATGTTGGGTGTTCGACGTTGGATGTTGGATGTTCAAAACTCCCCTTTCCGACCGGGGGAATACCTGCTTCTAATCATTCCCGGTATGAGCACTCCAACGCCCGCGAAAGGCCGCATTCTCATCGCTGAAGATGTCCGGGTGATCGCCTTCAAGATGGCCCAAGCTCTCCAGGGTGCGGGCTATATCGTGGAAACGGCGGTCGATGGCGAAGAGTGTCTGAACAAAGCGCGGCAGACGCTGCCCGACCTCGTGGTCCTCGATATCATGATGCCGAAGATGCACGGTATCGAGGTGCTCAAGACCATGCGCGACGAACATCGCACGGCCCGCACCGGCGTGATCGTTTGCACCGCCAAGGATTACAAGACGGAGCATGACGAGGCGGCGCGCCTCGGCGTCTTCGACTTCCTGACCAAGCCTTTCGAGCCCGCGCTGCTGGTGGAGAAAGTCGACGCTTTCTTTGCGCGTCGCGGCGGCTTCAAGGGCGCGCCGGAGTTTCCGACACCGATCATCGCGGACGAAGTTCAACCCGCCACGTTCACCCCGGTCCTCGACCTGACGCGGCTGCGCTACACGCTCTGGGGTACGCGCGGATCCACCCCTGTGCCCGGCGCGCGTTTTCTGCGCCACGGCGGCAATACCTCCTGCATGTCGGTGGGGCTGGGTGATGAGCAGTTCATCTTCGATGCCGGCACCGGCATCCGCGAACTCGGCTTCGATTTGCTCAATACCACGCGGCGCAAGCTGCACCTCTTCATCACCCACACGCATTGGGATCACATCCAGGGGTTTCCATTTTTCGCCCCGGCCTACGTGCCGGGATTTGAGATCACAATCTACGGCGCCGAGGGCTTCGGCAAGGATCTCAAGTCCGTCCTGCGTGGCCAGCTCGATCGCGAATACTTCCCCGTGCAGATGGAGGACATGCAGTCGTACCTGCAATTTCGCCATCTCGCGGAGAATCCCATGCCGATCGGCTCCGCGCTGGTTTCGTGGGAATTCTCGCAACATCCCGGGGCCACGGTGGGCTACAAGATCGAGATCGAAGACAAGAAGATCGCCTGGGTGCCGGACAACGAATTTCTCCAAGGCTATACCGGCCCACCCGAGGACCTGACCCGCGACCACCCGCTGGTCGTGCCGTATGGCCGGATGATCGATTTCCTTTCCGATGCGGACGTGGTCATCCACGAGGCGCAATACACCTGCGAGGAATATCCCAAGAAAGTACGCTGGGGCCATAGCTCGGTCTCCAATGCCTGTGTGCTCATGAAGCTGGCCGGGGTCCGCAAATGGATCGTGACGCACCACGATCCGATGCACGATGACGCGTTCCTCGACGCCAAGCTGCAGGTCACCCGCCAGATCCTCGAACGCCTCGGCCACGAGATGCAGGTGACGCATGCTTACGACGGGGAAACCGAGTATTTTCGTTGACCGGCCCTTCGCTCCTGAGTCGCGAAAGTGCGTTGTTCCACACACTTTCTCTTTTCAGGGGAAAAAGCTGTGGCATTCTAGCCACCCGTGAAAACACCCGAGTCCCCCCGCGCTTATCCCGCTTCTCTGGCCGAGTCGCAGCCCGCCGAAGGCCGCGAAGAAAAACTCGTTCCACGCTATGTCCACGCGCCGGCCTTGCGCGATCATGGCTTGGGCCCCCGGAATCTATATTGGGGTGTCGCCCTGCTCTTTGTCGCGCTGGCCATGCTGGTCGTGGCTATTTTTCTGGCCGGGGCACAGGCGATGGTGTCGGTGGCCACGTGTCTGCTTACTTTCACCGCGCTCTTCGTGCTCGCGCGGCTGCATGTCTTCCGCCAGCGCAACGGCGGTTTCCTGGCCTTGGGGATGATCTGCCTCATCGGTGCGGGCATCCCGCTGGCCGAGAAGGCCTATTCCTCGGCGAAAGGATTCGTTGGTTCCCGCAGTGCTTCCCCCTCGCCGGTGGTCACATTGCACTCGGATGAAGCGGAGGCGCCGCTGCTCACCCAGTCCTTCGCGCTCCCCAAGCCACAGGGCGACGGCAAACAAGTGAAGGTGCTGCGCGACTCTCGCGTGGTGATCGCGGACAAGCCTTTCCTCATCAAGGCGGGCGACCGCTTTCCCCTCATCGGGGCGAAGGGGGACGAAACGACTTTTGCGGTGCGCGACCTGCACGTGTCGCTGCCTTCCAACGTAGTCGAGGTCGTGGATCCGGCGACGCTGGCCAAGGGTGTGAGCGGCACACCGACGGCTTTGCCCGGCACTGCGGCGGCGCCGAAAGCAGCCGGGGCGAAATCAAACTCCGTAGAAGATGCCGAACTGGCCGAACTCACGCGCAGCGCCCAACAGGAAGCCATGCGCCGCTACCCGGCGCTGGCCATCAAGGATTCGCTGGAAAATGCGATGTACGTTTCCACCTACAAACAACTCCGTGACTCCGGGGGCGACGATTTCTTTTCCAATCCGGAATGGCCGATCGAACTCGCCGAGCTGCTCGCCAAGAAAGAAGGCTGGAATCGCGGCGGCGGCCCCATCACCACTGGCCCGGCACCCGTCCTCGACCCGCCAGCGGACGAAGCGCCCGCGGCCCGGCCGCCGACGAGCCCCGGCAATTTTCCGCCGACCGATGCGCTGGATGCCGGCTCGAATCTGCCGCGCGCCGGACGGCCCGCGCGCTGAGTCGCGTTACTTCACCGTCTCGAGATACTTGATGCTCTGCGGCAGGGCTTCTTCCACGGTCGGCGATTCATCCTCGATGAAGTAGTATTTCACGCCGGACTTGGCGGCTTGCTTGAGCACCGCCGGCCAGTCGATCTGTCCCGTGCCGATCGGCACGTCATCGGTCAGCGGCGCCTTGCCGGTGAAAACGCCGCGCACCGCACCTTTGCGCATGTCCTTCAGGTGCATCAGCGCCCAGCGATCCGGATACTTCGCGAGCAACTTCACCGGATCAACGCCGGGGAGGAAGGTCCAAAATACATCCATCTCGTAGGACACGAGGTCAGGCTTGGTCTCTTTCACGAGCATGTCGAAAAAGGTGTCGGACGAACCTTCGCTCACCGGGCGAAATTCATACCCGTGCGTGTGATAGAAAAACTGGATTCCCTCTGCCTTGAACGCCTCACCGAAAGTATTGAAATCGGCCGCCGCCTTCTTCACATCCGCTTCGCCGAACTCGGCGGTGGTATGCGGAATCCAGGCGACCCCCGCGTATTTCAAGCCCCACGCCTTCGCCTTCGCCACGGCCGCCGGCAGATCTTTCTTCAGGTCGTCGTAGCCGAAATGGCTGCCGATCGCGGTGATCCCGCGGGCGGCCAGTTCTTCCTTGAGCTTGTCTGGCGGCAAAGGAATCCCGGCGTAAACCTCCGCGTAATGGAAGCCCAGCGCCTTCGTCTTATCGAGCGCGGCGGTCGGGTCTTTCTTGAAAGTCTCGCGCAGGCTGTAGAGTTGCAGGCCGAGCGGGCCCTTGAAGTCGCCTTGCAGGTCGATGGCCGAGGCGGTGGTGGCGATAGCGAGCAGGGGAAGGAGGAAGCATTTCATGGAGGTGGGGGCGATTATTTGCCCGAAGACGCCCGGCGCGTCGATGGGTTTCTACAGCTCAGCCCACGCGCAGCACGCCGTCGGTCAGGATTTTAGCCCGCAGGCCGCCGCGGCCTTTCAGTGCCTGTTCGGTGCCGGGGGCGAAGGCGGTATCCTGCCAGTAACACGGCGAGCATTCGACGGTGCCCAGAAAGCGCACACCCTGAATGGTGAACTCGCGCCCGATGAGCGCATTCAAATTCACCCCGCGCGTGATCACATTGCGGCGGAATGCGGAGGGGGGCTTGTCCCAGACAGCCAAGAGCGCACAGAGTTCGTCGTAGATTTCACCGCGGAAGAAGGTGATCTGTCCCTTGTAGTCGGGCTTGTAATCCAAATAACGATCGCCCTCCAGACCGCGCCCTGCGAGGCAGTGGATCTCCCGCACCTCGATCATGAGATTGTCTCCCGGCGGCCGCCCATGGTGGCCGACGAAATTATGCCCCGGCGAAATGAAAAGGTGCTGGATGGTGATGGCGGGCTCGTCTGTCATGCGATCTCGTGTCGAAAGATGCCGCCAAATCGCCGCCGTCGCCAACAGGAAATCCTGCGTTCAGCGCCGTGCTGCTGGCGGGTGGAAAATCCACGCGCATGGGTCGCGACAAGGCCGCCATCATCGTCGAAGGTCAGCCGCTGTGGCAGCGGCAACTGGCGACGCTCGCCGCGTTGGGACCGCGCGAAGTCTTCATCTCGGGCCGGCCGGATGGTCCGTACCTGAATGGCGGGACGGAAGTGATTCATGATCTACATCCCAACTGCGGGCCGTTGAGCGGCCTCGAAACCGCCTGTTGGCGGATGCAAACGCCGCTTCTCTGCGTGCTCGCCGTCGATCTGCCATGGATGACGCCGGCCTTCCTGGAACGCCTGGTGAAAATGGCGATGCAGGATGGGCGTGGAGTCGTGCCGCAAAACGGTGAATACTTCGAGCCCCTCGCTGCCGTCTATCCGCGAGCGATACTGAACTTGATCGGCGAGCAAATGCGCCAGTCCGATCTTGCCATGCAGCGCCTGATCCGCCGCGCCATCGAACTCGATCTGGTTATTCCGTATGCGCTCGCGGAAAACGAACGCCTCCTTTTCCGGAATGTGAATACGCCAGCCGCTCTGGCTGGCGACTGAAAGTCATTTTGAAAGAGGCGTAGATCGCCTTCCGAATTTACCACCAACGGCAGGTATTCGGCTTCGATCCAGTCTTTGAGCGGATTTTCAGGCTCTCCCTGTGCATGGCGCTTCAAAGTAACGACGTAGGCTCGTAACGCGATGACGGAGGAGCCCGTTAGGAAATCGAGCTCCAATATCACTTAGATGAGGAGCAGCCAGCCGATAGGGTAATAATTCCTCATAGCATAAGAATCGCCATGAAAACCCTGTGGTTTCCAACTTCGCGACAAAAAGCATTTAGCTGGCGCCCTCCGGACGGTGGGCGACCGGCAAACTCATGACGGTTAGTCGGTTGCGAACGCTGCGGGCGCCGGATTTACGCGCCAGATCCATGGCCGTTTGCCGGGCAGCCAGGGTGTTGACCTCGCCTTTCAATGTGACGACGCCGTTGGCCACCAGCACTTCCATCTTGCGGGCGTCGAGAAGCGGGCTGAACGCAATCTGATTCTCGATTTGGTGCTGGAGTTCCCAGTCACTCATTGAAGCCACTCCGGCCTTGGATCGCAAGATGAGGCCGTCCTCGACATCGGTGACACCATCCACCCGGTAGACGGAATCGATCGCCGTTTCCTTCATGTACGGCGTGTCGATCATTCCACTCAGGTAAACTGTGCCGTGTATGGCTGCGACCTGGATCGGCTCAAATGCCGTCAGGGAATTGCGCATCAGGGCTTCTTCGACCCGATTGGTCAGCACGCTGTCGCTCGGCGGATTCACCGGGCGCACCTTGATGAAGTTCTCCACGCCCAGGACACCGAGGGTGTTGCGCGCATCCTCTTCGGCGGCTTTTCTGGCTTTCAGGTTATCCACCACTCCGCCCAGGGTCACGATGCCGTCGTTGACCGTCACGCGAGTCTGAAACGCGGAAACCCGCGGATCGTCCACCAGCGTTTCCACGACGGCCGTATTCGCGGTCAGGTCCGAGGTGGTTACCGGACGTACGTTACGCTCCATGATCTCGCCTGCAGCCCAATCCACTTGCAATGCCGTGTCGTCGACGGATTGCGCGCCCGCCACCAAGGCATCATTGTAAGCCCGCGCTTTTTCCGCGGCGCTGTGGATCTTTCCGCTGAGGTTCGCCTGCCCTTGGTGGACGGCGACCTTGAGGGCCGTGCCTTCCAGCCATGCGTCTTCGCCCCAGACCCGCGCAATATCCGCTTCCAACTGGCCGTCGGTCACCTTGGCCCGCGGTGCCAGCGCAATCTCATTCCGCACGTCCCGCACGCCACGCACACTCTCCGCCACCTCTTGGGCAAGACGCTTCTCGGGCCAGTGGGCGACCTGGCCATTCAAAGTGACCACGCCCTCCCGCACCGTGGAGGTCACCGCATAGTGCCGGACCGCCGGGTCGGCGGCGAATGCCTTGGTCACATTTCCGTTGATTTGTTCGTCCGTGAGCGGAGAGGGCGTTACCTTGATCTCGTCTATCACGGATTTCACACCTTTGATGGTCTCTGCCAGGGCAACCGCGCGCCTTTTGGCCAGCAGATCGCCCACGCTACCCGAGAGTGTCACGATGCCATCCATCGTCTGGGAGTCGACAAAGTTCGAGGCCAGGCTTTGATCGGTTATGAAAGTCCGATCGATCGCTAGCCCGGATATTTCACGCTTTGAAATTCTCGCGTCGGCAGCGCCGCGCGAT
>NZ_JBDUCX010000146.1:0-16670 GCF_040003245.1 Chthoniobacter sp. | reverse complement strand
GCGCTCTACCTGGTGCGCATGTTTGCCATCACCGGCTTTTATCACCGCTACTTTTCTCATCGTTCTTTTCACACGTCCCGCGCCATGCAGTTCGTCTTCGCGGCGCTCGGCAACACGGCGGTCCAGCGCGGAGCGCTTTGGTGGGCGGCTGTGCATCGCCACCATCACAAGCACGCGGATCACGACGAGGACGTGCATTCACCCGGGTTAAGTGGGTTTTGGTGGGCGCATATCGGCTGGATGACCAGCAGCAAAAATTTTCCCACAAATTACGACTCCATCCGCGATCTCGCCAAATTTCCGGAACTCGTCTTTCTCAATCGCTTCGATCTGGCCGTGCCTGCGGTCTTCGGCTTGGCGCTCTTTTTGTTCGGCGAAGCGCTCCGGATCTTCGCGCCCGGCCTGGGCACCTCCGGCGGGCAAATGTTCGTCTGGGGTTTCTTCGTCAGCACCGTGGTGCTGCTGCACGGCACGCTCTTCATCAACTCGCTCGCACACGCTTTCGGCTCCCGCCGGTTCCGCACCGAAGACGACAGCCGGAACAATTTCCTGCTCGCCGTGATCACGCTCGGGGAGGGCTGGCACAACAATCATCACCGCTTCATGGGCGCGGCCCGCCAGGGATTCTTCTGGTGGGAAATCGATGTGACCTACTACCTGCTGAAGATGCTTTCCTCCGTTGGGCTGATCTGGGACTTGAAACCCGTCCCGCACAGCGTGTTGGAGGAAGCGCATCGCCTCTCTTCCGCCCCGGAATCCGCTTGAACACAGGCTTTCGCCCCGAACGACGTGCCCACCCTCGCCATCATCGGAACTGGAATTGCCGGCCTGGGTTGTGCGTATTTCCTGCATGAGCGATTTGATCTCACCCTCTACGAGCAGAACGACTATGCGGGCGGTCATACCAACACGATCACGGTCGACGAACACGGTCATCCGGTGCCGATCGATACCGGCTTCATGGTCTTCAATCGCGTCACCTATCCGAATCTGACGCGGCTCTTTCGCGAACTGGCGGTCGGGACCAAGCCGACCGATATGTCGTTCAGCGTGCAGCACACGCCGAGTGGATTGGAATACAACGGGGGCAGCCTCAATCTGCTGTTCGGCCAGCGTCGCAATCTCCTGCGTCCCCGCCACTGGCGGATGCTCGCGCAAATCAATCGCTTCAACGCCGAGGCCGTGCCGGCGCTGGAGAATCCCAGGTTCGCAAATTACAGCCTGCGCGATTACATTGCGGAGCGCGGCTATGGCGAAGACATGCTCCATCTCTTCCTCGTCCCGATGGGCAGTGCGGTATGGAGCACGCCGCCCGACAAGATGCTCGACTTTCCGGCGATGACGTTGCTGCGCTTCTGGCACAACCACGGCTTTCTCGGCCTGGATACGCAGCACCCGTGGTTCACGGTCACGGGCGGTGCGAAAAGTTATGTGAAGAAGATCACGGAACCGTTTCGAGAACGCGTGCTATTGCAGAACGCCGCGACGCGGGTCGCCCGCGCCGGTGATCAGGCGCGGGTCACGGCGAGGGACGGCAGCACCCGCGAGTTCGACAAAGTGATCCTCGCCTGCCACGCCGACCAGGCCCTCGCGCTCCTCGCGGATCCTAGCGAGACTGAGACCCGCTTGTTGCGCAACTTTCACTATCAGCCAAACACCGCCACGCTTCACTCCGACGCGTCCCTCATGCCGGCCACGCAGCGCTGCTGGGCAGCATGGAATTATCGAATCGATGCGGGCGCGGACGGACAGGCCCTGCCGACGACGCACTATTGGATGAACCGCCTGCAAGGCGTCTCCCGGAACCGGAACTATTTCGTCTCCCTCAACGCGCACGATCGCATCGCCCCGGACAAAGTGCTGCGCCGCATCGAATACGAGCATCCCATTTTCGATCTCGCGGCGATCGAGGCGCAAAAAGAGCTGCCGGAATTGAACCGCCTCTCGCCGCGTCAGACGACGTATTACGCGGGCGCGTGGTTCAAGTACGGCTTTCACGAAGACGGTTTCACGAGCGCGCTCGATTGCGCGCGCGCCATCACCGGCGAGCCGATCTGGTCATGAACTCCTGCCTCTACGAATGCAGTGTCATGCATCATCGGCTCTCGCCGAAGGAACATCATTTCCGCTATAGCATCTTCATGTTCGCGCTCGACCTCGACGAACTCGATGAAGTCGCGCAACGCGTGCCTCTCTTCAGTCGCAATGGACGGAATCTCTATGCGTTCCGCGATCGCGATCACCTCACGCTTCCCGGCCGCGAAACCGCCTCCACGCGGGAGAATCTGGTCGCACTTCTCGCCCAGCACGGCATCCAATTCCCCACCGACGGTCGGATCACCCTCATCACTCTTCCGCGCGTGTTCGGCTACATCTTCAATCCCGTTTCCTTTTACTTCTGTCACGACGGCGCCGGTGCGCCGTTGTGTGCCGTGGTCGAAGTGGGCAACACGTTCGGCGAGATGAAACCCTATCTCCTGCGAGACTTCTCCAGCGCCGGCGAATTTCGACTCGTCACTCCGAAGCACTTCTACGTCTCGCCTTTTTCCCCGCTGGATCTCGCTTTCGATTTCAAGCTCCGCATTCCCGGCGAGGGCCTCGAGATTCATATCGACGACCGTGAAGGTGAGCGGCCCGTCTTGTTGAGCGCACTCACTGGAAAGCGTACGCCGCTCACCACCGGGCAACTCGCCTGGTTTACGATCAAGTACCCGCTCCTCACGCTCCGGGTTATCTCCCTCATCCATTGGCATGCCTTGCTCTTGTGGGCGAAGCGCCTGCCGTGGCATCGCAAAAGCGACCGTCCGGATCTGCAGAGGGATGTCATGCGCCCTCACGCCTCCCTCGCCGTCAAAGCCCCATGAACGAATCCGCCCTCCTCACTGGCGCTCAAGTCGCGCCTTCCTCTTCGCCCGGTTTCTACCAACGGCTGGTCCTGGATGCCCTGGAAAAAATGACCGCCGGTTCGTTGCGTCTCGAGCTGCCCGACGGCACGGTCCAAACCATCGGCACCCCCGCCGTCGCGGTCGATGCGACCATGCACATTCGTTCCCCGGCGTTCTTCCAAAAGTGCGTGCTCTTCGGCGATGTCGGTTTCGGGGAGAGCTATGTCGATGGGGATTGGGATACCGATTCCATTGAGCGCGTCATCTCCTGGGCCATCCTCAACGTGGAGAACTCACCCACGATGTCCGGCTCGAAAGCCCGCGCCTTCGCGCTGAACATGCTCAAGTTCTACAACCGTGCTCTGCATCGGCTGCGCCCCAACGATCTGACCATCGCGCGGCGCAACATCGCCGAGCATTACGACCTCGGGAATGACTTTTACCGGCTGTGGCTCGACGAAACGATGACCTATTCGAGCGCCCATTTCACCGCGCCCGGCGAAGCCTTGCGCGATGCGCAAATCGCCAAGTACGACGCGCTCTGCCGAAAGTTGCGCCTGCAACCCGGCGAACATCTGCTCGAAATTGGCAGCGGCTGGGGCGGCATGGCCTGCCACGCCGCCCGGCACTACGGCGTGCGCGTCACCACCGTGACCATATCCGAGGAGCAGCTCAAATTCGCCCGGCAGCACGTCGAGCAGGAAGGCCTGGCCGACCGCGTGGAAGTGCGGTTGCAGGATTACCGGCACATCACCGGCACCTATGACAAGATCGTCTCCATCGAAATGATGGAAGCGCTCGGTGACCGCTATCTCCCGGCTTACTTCGCGAAAATCCACGAGGTGCTGAAACCCGAGGGCCTCGTCGCGCTGCAATACATCACCGTCCCCGACTGTCGCCACGCCGAGTTGCGCCGCGGCATCGATTTCATCCAGAAGCACATTTTCCCCGGCTCGCTGCTCCTCAGCGTAGGGCGGGTGAACACCGTGGTGAACCGCACCGGCGACCTGTTCCTGCATCACCTCGAAGACCTCGGCGCCAGTTACGCGCGCACGCTCCACACGTGGTGGGAGAATTTCAACACGCAGCTTGCGCCCGTGCGCGCGCTCGGTTTCGAAGAGCGATTCATTCGCAAGTGGAACTACTACTTCCAGTACTGCGAAGCGGCCTTTGCCAGCCGCAACATCAGCGTCGTGCAGGCAGTCTACACGCGGCCCAATAACCGCGCGCTGCACGCCGCGATTTAGAATAACACCATGATCCGGAAACCGATCGTCAATGTGAGTGAAACAGAACGCTACGCCGCCGGCCTCCTCGGTGCGGCCGTGCTGGCCAGCGCGCTGCGACCGCCGCGTCCCTGGCGCTTGTTTTGGGCGGCCTGTCTCTTCTACCGGGCCTTCACCGGCAATTGCAAAGGCTACGAGATGCTCGGCATGAGCACCTGCAAGCTGGAGCGAAAACCATGATCTGGTTCCTCCGCGTCGCGGCCATCCTCGTTCTGCTCACGATGCTTTGCGTCACCACGTGGGCGAGTAACTTCGTAGCGCTCTGGAAGATGCCGCGCGAAGTGGCCACGCATGCGTGGTTCATCGCCACGCTTTTCGATACCTACTTCGCCTTCCTCGCGTTCTGGGCCTGGGTGGCCTACAAGGAAACGAGCCATCTCGCGCGTGGCCTGTGGCTGGTCGCCATCCTCCTGCTGGGCAACATCGCCATGTCGATCTACGTCCTGCGCGAACTGTTCCGCGTGCCCGCCGACGCGAAATTCGAGGACGTGCTGCTGCGCCGGAGATGAATCCTTCTGAAGCGGATCCCTCTGTTGCTGCTGTGCCGCCCGCCGCCTCCTTTTGGCAGCGGCGCGTGGTCACTCCCATCGTCAACCAGCTCAAGCAGGGCATCACGCCGGAGAAGATCGCGCTGACCATCGCCCTGGGTCTCCTGCTCAGCATCTTTCCGATCCTTGGCGCCACGACCATTCTCTGCGCGCTCGCCGCCTTCGCCTTGCGGCTCAATCAACCGATCATCCAGCTCATCAATTACCTCTCCTACCCGCTGCAATTGGCGTTCCTCATTCCGTTTTACCGCGCGGGCGAACATCTGCTCGGGCGCGCGCCGGTTCGGCTGAATATCCCACTGCTCTTCCAGCGCTTCGGCGCCGACGTCCGCCAATTCTTCCTGGATTTCGGCATGATTGCCGTCGGCGGGATCCTCGCCTGGCTCATCGTTGCGCCTTTCGCCGTGGCCTGCATCTATTACATCGCGCGTCCACTGCTGCGCGCGCTCGCCACCCGCATTCGGCCGTCGCTGGAGACCACATCATGATTACCTGGATGCTGATCGGCCTCGCACTGATGTTCGTCGTCTTCGCCGTCGTCTGGGCTATCGGGGTGAAGATCCGCAACTACTCCTTCCTCGATGTCATCTGGAGCTACGGCGTCGCGATCCTTGCTCCGATCTACGCGTTCGTCGGTCCCGGGCATCCCGAGCGGAAATGGGCCTTCACCGTCCTCGGCGTCGCGTGGAGCCTGCGCCTCGGCACTTACCTCTTCTTCCGGGTGTTGAAGCATCATCCGCAGGAAGACGTCCGCTACGAAGGGCTGCGCCAGCGCTGGCACGGCTCCGGGATGTTCCTCGTCTTTCACGAGCTCCAGGCGGTGGTCGTGGTGATTTTCTCCCTGCCGTTCCTCCTCGCCGCCTGGCGAATGATGCCACTGCAAATCGTGGAGATGATCGGCCTCGGCCTGGTGCTCATCGCGCTTCTCGGCGAGAGCCTCGCGGACCGCCAGATGAAGCATTTCAAGTCCGATCCCGCCCACAAAGGAATCGTCTGCGCCATTGGCCTGTGGCGCTATTCCCGCCATCCCAATTACTTCTTCGAATTCCTCGTCTGGGTGGGGTTCGCCGTCGCCTCGCTCGATACCCCGCATGGCTGGGTCACGCTGCTTTGCCCCCTGCTGATGTATTACTTCCTCACCCAAGTCACCGGCATCCCCCTTACCGAGGAATACGCCCTCAAGAGCAAAGGCGACGCCTATCGTGAGTACCAGCGCACAACCAGCGCCTTCATCCCTTGGTTTCGCAAAGCATGATCTCCATCGACTCCCTCCTCGAAGCCAACGTCGTTCCTGATCCACTGGTCCGGCTGGGCATCCGGCATTTGCTTGGCGAGACGCTGAAGGAGAAATGCGCTGGAAGCGTGGAAGAGCGGCAGGCGCGGCTGCAGGCGCATATCGATGGACTGCGGCAGAGTCCCATTGCCATCCAGACGGGTGCGGCCAATGAGCAACACTATGAAGTGCCGACCGTCTTTTACCAATACGCGCTGGGGAAGCGGCTGAAGTACAGCTCCGGTTATTGGCCGGAAGGAGTGAGCACGCTCGACGCGGCGGAGGAGAAAATGCTCGCGCTGACTTGCGAGCGCGCGGAACTGGCCGATGGACAGCGCATTCTCGAGCTGGGTTGTGGCTGGGGCTCGCTTTCGCTTTGGATGGCGGAGAAATTTCCGCAGGCACGTATCACCGCCGTCTCCAATTCGCGCACGCAGAAGGAACACATCGATGCCGAGGCAGCGCGGCGCGGGTTGCGGAATCTGACGATCATCACCGCCGATATGAATGTCTTCGACATCGCGGAGACCTTCGACCGCGTGGTGTCCGTCGAGATGTTCGAGCACATGAAGAACTATCAGCTCCTGCTCGCGAAGGTCGCGCGCTGGCTGGCTCCGGGCGGGAAGCTCTTTGTCCATATCTTCACCCATCGCGAAATTGCCTATCACTATGAGGACAAGGGCCCGGGCGATTGGATGACGCGCTATTTTTTCGCTGGCGGCCAGATGCCGTCCCACGACACGCTGCTGCACTTTCAGGATGACTTGCGTCTCGAGACACGCTGGGCGGTGAGCGGCGCGCACTATCAAAAGACCGCCGAGGCCTGGCTGCAAAACATGGATGCCCATCGCGCCGAGATTCTCCCTCTCTTCGCGCAAACCTATGGAGAAACGCAGACCACCCGCTGGTGGGTCTATTGGCGCGTTTTTTTTATGGCCTGCGCCGAGCTCTGGGGTTATCGCGGTGGGGACGAATGGATCGTCTCGCACTACCGCTTTTGTAAACCGTGAAAATATCCGTTCGTCCTTTCTGTCTGGCAGTCGCTGTGAGCGGCGTCCTGGCGTGCGAGGCGCCGGTTTTCGCGGCCGATGGCGCCATCCCGGCGGCGATCGCGCGCGGAGACGCGGCCGACGTCCAACTCAAGACAGCGGAATCCCTGACGGCTTATCTCGAGGCCGAGAAGCTCGGCGGCAAAGATGCGGAACTGCTACGGAAGATTTCGCGCGAGTATTCGCTATCGATGGTCGATACGAAATCGAAGGACGAGCAGCGCGCCTTCGGTGAAAAGGCGCTCGAATACGGGAAACGGGCCGAGACGGCCGATCCGGCCAGCGCCATGAATCAATTGGGGCTGGCCATTTGTTTTGGCCGCGTGGCGCCGTACCAGGATAACAAAACCAAGATCGCCTACTCGAAGCTGGTCAAGGAACACGCCGACAAGGCGCTCAAGCTCGATCCCTCGCTGGACTACGCCTATCACGTGCTCGGAGCGTGGAACTATGAAATTTCGGG
Organism: Chthoniobacter sp.; assembly: GCF_040003245.1. Taxonomy (NCBI): domain Bacteria; kingdom Pseudomonadati; phylum Verrucomicrobiota; class Spartobacteria; order Chthoniobacterales; family Chthoniobacteraceae; genus Chthoniobacter; species Chthoniobacter sp. The sequence goes on along the minus strand of NZ_JBDUCX010000146.1, from coordinate 9,166 downwards.
GTTGAACCCGGTGCTGCGCGTGATCGCGAAATTGATTTATGGCGAGTTGCCGGCGGCTTCCTATGAGGACGCGGTCAAGGACTTCAAAAAGGCCATCGAGCTGGCCCCGCAACGCGTGGCGCACCATGTGGAATTGGGGCGGACCTATGCCGCCTTGGGGCAGAAGGAGCTGGCCCGCGCCGAAATAGACAAGGGGCTCGCCTTGCCGAATCACGAAAAAGATGACCCCGGCACGAAAGAGCGCGGGCGGGAAGCGCTGAAGAAGCTTTAAGGTCTGCGTTGCCGCCGATCCTACTGCGTGACCGAGCGGAGAAATGTCTCCACGGCATAGGTGCTGATTTGCCCACCCGGTCCATTGAAGTTGAAGTCGAAGGCGTGGGTCGCCCAGGGCAGGCGCACGAAGTAATGCGGCGTGCCGAGGCTGTCGAGCCGTGCGGACAGGCGCTCGCTTTGGCGAAACCAGACCAGCTCATCACGCTGGCCGTGGAGGAGAAGGGTGGGTGGGCTGTCGCGTTGCGCGAGCAGGATGCTCGAGGCGCTGTCGTAATTGGCGCGGGCTTCCGTCGGCGTGCCGCCGAGGTACTGCTTCACGAGTTGCAGGGAGTTCAGGATGTCGTCGGCGCGCGCATATTCGTAGGCGTAGTGCATGTCCGCCGGCGAATAAAACGCGATGCAGCCGCGAATGTTGGGATCGTGCGCGCCGTAGGCGACCGCTTCCGCGATCTGCCCGCCCGCGGAGCGGCCGAGCAGGACGAAACGGTGCGCATCGATGCCGAGTTCCGGCGCGTGCTTTTTGAGATATTCGATCGCATCCAGCGCATCGTCGCGCTGCGCCGGCCAGGTCCAGCGCGGGGCCAGTCGATACTCGATCGACGCCACCGCAAATCCCCGCCCCGCGAGATAGTGGCTGAACGTGGCGGCTTCCGTGGCGGAGCCATTGATCCAGCCGCCACCGTGAATGACGATGACACACGGCACGGGATGCGTCTCCGGGGAGCGATAAAGCAGCAGATGCAGCGCTTCATTCGCGTGATTCGCGTATTCGTATTTCTCGACCTTTACGGGCTCGACCTGGGGTGCGAGCCACAACTTCTTCCACGAAAACGGCGTCGTGGATTCCACGCCGCCGCTACTCGTCGCTTTTGGGAAAACGTGAGCGAGTTCCTCCGGCAGTCGTCGGGCCACGGCATTCGCGCGGATCGCCGAGGAGAGGAGCAATACCGAAGAGATGAGCGCGAGGGCGGTGGCGAAATGATTGATCGGCGTGCGCGATGAAGGCAGAAACGCGAGCACGAGCGGGATGATGAACAGCCAGTGGCCAAACTCCGTGACGACCAGGGCGACCATGAAAAGAGGCATGCTCGGCGCTGGCACGAGGGTCATCGCCGCCGCGGCGCAAAACACGGTCGCGACCAGCAAGCGGAGCAGCGACCAGAATTTCCTCATGCCGAGACAGACACGCGCCGGACGCTGGCGTTCAACACTCGCCAGCCGTTCGGCGTCCGCTCAATTGCCCCCGAGCAACACAATCGGGCCCGTCGCCTTGGGAACACCGCCCGCGGGCTCGAGGCTGATCGCAAACTTATCGGCCTTGCTGATGGGCTGGTCTGGCGAGAACGAAACGCGCGCGATGCCTTCCGCATTCACCGGCACCAGGCCGCCGTTGACGGGCGCGGGATATTTGGGATCGATCACCCAAAGCTGGTAATCCTTCCCTGCTCCCGCTGGCGGGACATTGTTGAGCTTGACCACGCCGTGCTGCTTTTCCGCATCCCATACGATCACGGCGGTGGCCTTGGAGTAGGCATCGACCTGCGCGGAAAGGGTGGCGATTTTCACCTTCGCCAGGAAATCGCGATTGCGTAACTCACGGGCTTCCTGGAGCAACGCGGTCCGATCCTGCTGCAACGAGCCGCGCTCCATCCAGAGCGCCGCAGTCGTGATGGCGAAGCCGGCCGCGAGGGCCCACGGCAGGAGATTGCGCCCGCCGCCCGATGGCACGGGTGCCTCGGTGGACGGCGCGACGGCGGTCGCCGTCGGCGCTGCCGGCGCGCCCGCCTCGGCCTCGGCCCGGATGCGGGAGAGAATGCGCTCCCGCAATTCCGGCGGCGGCAAGTGAGCAGGGGCGTCGAGCGCCAGCGCCGCGGCCGTTTCGCGCAAGTCGTCGGCCAGTGCCTTCAACTCGGCGTCATTCGCCAGCATGGCTTCGAAGGCGCGCGCCGATTCCGGGTCGAGAGCGTCGAGGGCGTATTCCGCGGCGAGATCCTGGCGATGTTCGTCAATCATGCTACCTCCTCCAGGAATTCGCGCAGCTTGAGCAGCCCGCGGCGGATGCGCGCCTTGATCGTGCCCAGCGGCGCACCGAGTTTCTCGGCGATTTGCTCGTGGGTCAGTCCGCTGAAAAAGGCGAGTTCCACCGCCTGCTTCTGTTCTGCGGGAATTTGCACGAGCGCACTGCGGATTAGTGCGCCCTCGTCGCGCCGCTCCGCTTCGCCGGCGGAAGTGTCATCGGTCTCGGGAAAGTGGCTGAATTCGACCGTGGCCTTCTCGATCGTGCGATCGAGCCGCTGGCGCACGCGCAGGCGGTCGATGGCTTTGTGGCGCAGGATCATCACCGCCCACGTGAAGGGGCTGCTGCGCGCCGGATCGTAGGTGGTCGCGCGCCGCCAGATGTGGGCAAAACCTTCCTGTAGTACGTCCTCGGCCTCCTTCTCATCGCGCGTCATCTTGAGAACGAAGGAAAACAGGCCGGGCGAGAAGCGATCGTAGAGCGCCCCGAAAGCGGCCTCATCGCCAGTCGCGATCCGCGCAAGCAATTGCGCATCGATCTGGCGGTCGCTTTCTTTGGCTGGGGTCATGGTTCGGTGGCCGGCCCGGGTGGCGAAGGCACCAGCGTGCATCTCCACGGCGACAGGCAGACTGGCGCAGGAGATTGCGGAGTTCCACGGCGGTTGGCAAGCGGCGAGCACATGAATTAGACGCACGTTTACGTTCGGGAGATGCACGGCACGCGCGGGCGTGCTTTACTGATCGCATGTCGCTGCCCATCCGGTTCCGCATTGTTGGCGTCTTTCTTCTCACGCTCTGCGTGGCATTCACGGCTGGGGCGGCCGATTTGGGCGCCAAGGTGTCTTACAAAAAAGACACTCCAGTCCAGTTCGCCGCATTCACCCTGACCTATATCGGCGAGCGGCGCGTAGTGACCCCGAAATTTCCGCCGGGCATGACCTTCTACGACTTTCGCCTCATGAGTGCGCAAGGCAACCAGACGATCTCATGGACCTCCGGCACGGGCGACATCGGTCCCACGATTTTCAAGGTAGGCAGCGAACAGTTCACGCTCGAACTCAAGCGCTCCGACAAGCTCGGCAGGCTCAAGGAAAACGAACTGGTCGTTAGCCGCGCGCCGTAGCGGGATCAATTGCGGCTGCGCCCGCCGGTGAGCAGCGGGAGGAGGTAGTAGAGCGTGTAGGCCAGCGAAGTGATCAAGGCCGCGACATAGGTCCAGCCAGCCGCGTCGAGCACTTTGCGGACGCCGGCCATTTCTTCGTCGCTGCCGATGAAGCCCATCTCCGCGAGGACGCGCTTGGCGCGATTCGAGGCATCGAATTCCACGGGCAAGGTGACGAGATTAAAGAGCATGATCACGCCCCAGCCTGCGGCCATGAGAGTCATGCCGGTATAGTAAGAAATCCAGTGGGTGAACATGAAGAGCATCGGCAGCCACATCACAATCTGGCTGGCGAATTGGGTCGCGCCGACCGCCGCCATGCGCAGGTGCAGCGGGCCGTAGCCCTGCTGGTGCTGCAAGGCGTGGCCACACTCATGCGCGGCGACCCCGATGGCGGCGAGCGAGTTGCTCTGGTAATTTTGCGTCGAGAGCACGAGCCGCTTGTGGGACGGGTCGTAGTGGTCGCCGAGCATGCCTTCCTCGGCGACGATTTCGACGTCGTGAATGCCCGCGCGTTCCAGGATGGCCGCGGCGACTTGGGCGCCAGTAGCGTGGGACGAGGCACTGACCTGGCTGTAGCGGTTGTAGAGGCTCTTCACCCGGGCCGACGCCCAGAGCGAAAGCGCAAATGTTCCGACAAAGAGAAAGATGGATAAGAGACTCATGGTGGTTGGTAATATACCGGCGAAAGCGGGGCAGGCAAAATCCTGCGCCTCGATTGGTCACGAGCCGCAATCAACCGGCTGCAAGTCTGACAGTCTGGCGGCGACCGCGTTCAACGAATCGGACGCGGGCCAGCCGGCTAAGCCAGGATCGCCGCTGCCGTTCTTTCCGTGGCGCCGAAGTGCGCCGCCACGATCCCCCGCGCGCGCTGCGCCAGTGTCTCCCGGCGTGCCGCGTTCGCCAGCAGGTCGGCCAACTGATCCTTTAACTCCGCTTCATCGCGGATCTGCACCGCCGCCTCTTCCTCGCGCCAGCGCGTCACGATGGCGGCGAAGTTTTCCATGTGCGGGCCGTACACTACCGGCTTGCCCGCCAGGACTGGCTCGACCGGATTTTGACCGCCATGCGCGGTGAGGCTCTTGCCGATGAAAACGACGGTGGCCAGATGATACCAGTCGCGTAGTTCGCCCGTGGTATTCACGACGAGCACATCGGCCCGCCCTTTCGCTTCGTCACTCCGCAATACGACGCGCAAGTCCAGCGGCCGCAAATCGGCCAGCACTTCCGGCGTCCGCTCGACATGGCGCGGCACGAGGATGAGAAACAGATTCGGGAACCGGCTCCGCAGATCGCGATAAAGTCGCGCCAGGATCAGCTCTTCGCCGGGAAAAGTGCTGCCGGCCAGCAAGACAGGGGCATCGTCCGCGACACTCCATTGCCTCAATACGGCCCGGAACTCCGTGGTGCGCTCACCGCCCCCGGCGGCGTAATCAAACTTCGTATTGCCCGTCACCTGGATCCGCGCCGGGTCCACGCCCAGCGACTCCCAACGCGCCACATCGTCGGGCTCCTGCACGGCCAGCACATCGAGGAGCCGGAAGATCGGCCCGGTGAGCGCGCGAGCGCGGCGGAAACGCCCTTCCGAACGCGGCGACAATCGTGGTACGAAGGTCACGGTGAGACCGCGCCGCTTCGCCTCGGCCACGAGGTTCGGCCACACGCCTTCGATAAAGATCAGGCGTACCGGCCGCACCACATCGAGCGCCGCCCGCACGAAGGCTGGGAGATCGAGCGGATTGTAGATCACCTCCAGCCAGTCGCACGCCGCTTCGCGAGCGACCGCGAAACCCGTCGAGGTGGTCACGGAGAGCGCGATCTTGATCGTCGGGTCCAGTGCCCGCATTTGCCGCGCAAGCTTCAGCGCGAGCAGCGTTTCACCGACGCTGATCGAGTGCAGCCACAGCCACCGGCCACTCGTGAAGCGCGCCCGTTCCTCTGCGGTATATCGCCCGAAGCGTTGGGCGAACTTTTCCCGGTAGCCGCCGCGCCGGAACATGCGCTGCAGAAACCCGGGCAGCAAAGCGACGAAGACCAGCGGGAAAAAGAAATTGTAAACGCGCAGTGAGCGGCGCGCGTCGGCGGGAAATGGCGCGGCCATGAGGTCAGTTCAACAGACGAAGAAACGCGACCTCGGTGGCGCCGTAGCGCTTTTGGCGAAAGCATTCCCACACCTGGCGCACCGGCAGTTTCGCGCCGGGCAGATGCTCGAGAATGAAAATGCCATTCGGGGCCAGGGCATTGCGCAACGACTCGGAGCCGAGCAATTCCGGGGTGAAATCGCGCTCGCCCGCCACCTTGGCGTAGGGCGGATCGGCGAAGATCACATCATACTTTCCTTGCGTCGGGTAGCGGTCGAGATAGCGAAAAATGTCCATGGGCTGAACTTCGCCGGTCAGTTTCGTCCTTTCCAGGTTTCGCTCGATCGCCGCCACCGCGCGCCGGTCACTCTCCACGAAGGTCGCGGACGCCGCCCCCCGGCTCAGTGCCTCGATCCCCAAGGCGCCGCTGCCCGCAAAAAGATCGAGCACCCGCGCGCCGACGATGAAATCGCCGAGACTGGAAAACATCGCGCCTTTGACCACATCCATGGTCGGTCGCAAATCGCTCTTGGGCAGGAGCAATGGGAGCCCGCCCGCGCTGCCGGCAATGACCCTCACGGATTCGGCGCCACGGGTTGCGTCTGCGGAGCCGCCGGCGCAGGAGTCGCGGCGGGTGGCGTCGAAGCCGGTGGAGTGGCCGCGTTGGGCGCCGCCCGATCCTTGTCCTTCTTCTTTTTCTTCTCTTCCTTCTTCGACTTGTCCTCCTCCGGCTTTTTGTTGCTGTCGCCGCCGAAGATTGCCCCGAGCACATCGCCGAACTGGCTGTTGATCTTCTGCCCGACGAGCTTGTCCATGATGTTCGTCTTGGGCTTGTCGGTCGTTCCGTTGATGGCGAAACTGATCGCGCGACGCCCACCTTCGACGGGCAGGAAATTGTCACGGATCATTCCTGGCAGCCGCTGGACCACGGCGTCCTCGGCGGAAAGTTGCGCGTCGAGATTGAGGCGCTTGTCGAGCCGCGCCGTGCCGTGCGCGGTGAGCTGTAAATCGGAGGTATTGAGCGTCAGCTTGTCGACCAGGATTTTGTCGCCCGCGAGGTGCAGTTCGCCGTGCCCATCGTGAACGCGCAAGTCGGAGAGTTCTCGCATGCCGAGGATCTGGCCGATGTTCTGGAAAAGATCGAGCTGGTGAAACTGCGCGTCGCGCACATCCACGCGGCCTTCGCCTTCCATGTGGTCGGTGTGCGCGGTGTCGCCGTGGAATTCGATCTGTCCACTCAGCATGCCGGCCGCCTCCCCGGCGGCGGCGCCCATCTGCGCGCCCAGGCGATCCAGGTCGACCTTGGCGAAGGTGATGGCGATCTTGAACGGCGAACGCGTCTTTTCCGCGTGGGTGTGATATTTGCCCTGCAACGTGCCGCCCGCGAACGTCGCGGCGATCTCGGGCAGGTTGAATACTCCATCGGCAAACTTGAACGGCGTGGTGACGTTTTCCAGCGTTAAGGTATCCGCCCACACCACTTTGCCGATCGTCGCTGTTCCCTCGATGTGGTCGGCGGTGAGTGAAGTGTAGGTCATGTTCACGTCGCTGAAGACCGCTACATGCTTTTTCGCCGTGTCAAAAAGCTCCACCGAGCCACCCTTGATGTTGAAACGCTGCACGATCACCGCGAAACTGCTCTTCTTCTCCTCCGCGACCTTCTCCGCTTCGGCCGGAGATTTCTTCTCCTCGGTTTTCTCCTGCTCCTTGACCAGCGTCTGGCTGGCGTCCTCGGCGGACACGCTTTTTGCCTGTTCCGGTTCGGGCAGTTTCCATTTCCCGTCCTTCGTCTGTTCCCACACGATCTTCGGGCTCTCCACCTCCATCTCGGTGATCACCAGCCTGCCGTGCAGCAGCGGCAGCCAGCGGTAACGAGCGTTAAAAGACGTGGCATCGAGGAAATTGGCCCCGCCGTTCGGAATCGTGATGCCAGTGATGCTCAAACTGCCGAAAGGCGAGACGCTTACATTCGTCAGTTTCAGCGGCAGCCGCAGCGATTTGCTCAATTCCTCCTGGATCCGCGCCTGTGAGCCCGGCGATTGAATGTAGAGATTGAGGCCTACGACGAGGGCGATACCCAAGGCCACCAATACGGCGAGCCCGATGAGAATAGCCTTGGAAACTTTTTTCACGCCGCACAACGTAGCCCCCGACCTTTGAAAGAAAAGGCGGAATCGCCCGTGCCGCATGCAGGAAATCCTTGTCATTTTTAATCCCGCGGCTCGCAGCGAGCGAGCCAAGGCTGCTTGGCGCCGTATCGAAAAGCTGCCCAATTGCACCATGCGCGCCACCTCGGCGCCGGGCGATGCCCGCACGGTGGCCGGGGCCGCGGTCAACGAAGGCTTCACCACGATCGTAGCCGCGGGCGGCGATGGCACGATCAATGAAGTGGTCAATGGCATGGTGGGCTCCGATGTGGCCCTGGGCATCCTCCCGGTCGGCACCATGAACGTCTTTGCGGCCGAACTGGGCCTCCCCGGCGACCTCGACGAAGCCTGGGCCATCATCCAGGCCGGGCGCACCCGTCGCGTCGATCTGCTGCGGGCCAACCAGCAATACTTCGTCCAGTTGGCCGGCGTGGGCCTCGATGCCCAGGTCGTCCAGGCCACGAGTTGGAATTTCAAAAAGAACTTCGGTCCTCTCAGCTACCTCATCTCCGCCGCGCAGATCGCTGCGCAAAAGCCTCCACGCCTGTATGTTGAGGCGGATGATCAGGTGCGGGAAGGTTCCTTCGTGCTCATCGGCAATGGCCGCTACTACGGCGGCCCGCTGGCCTTCTTCAAGGATGCCCGCATCGACGACGGCAAGCTCGACGTCCTTATCTTCAAGAACCTCGCCTACCTCGACATCGCCCGCTACGTGACCAATGTCTTCATCGGCAAGCACACCGACCTGCCCGACGTGGAGTATTTCCAGACGAAAAGGGCTTCCGTGCGCAGCGATGACGATGTGCCGGTCGAGGTCGACGGCGAGCTCGTGGGGTCGCTCCCAGTGACCTTTCGGATTTCGTCGCGCAAATTGAAGGTCGTCGTGCCAGTTGGACGCGATAATTAGAAAAAGTGCGACCCCTCGCTTTCCAATTTTACAAGCAGCGGCGAGTCGCCTAATTTCCGGGACGTATGCGCCCCTCCCGCCGTCAAATGCAGCCGTTCGTAAGACGGTGGCAGGCGGGGCGCACCTCAGCGACGATGCTCGTCGTCGCCCTGGCGGCTGGATCCTTCGGCGCCCAATTTATCGTGGAGACTCTTTTCAGCGGGCAACATTCGCACGATATCCTACGCGAGTGGCTGGCCCTCGATAGCGCCGTCATCCAGAGCGGGCACTGGTGGAAGTTTCTGAGCTTCGGTCTGCTCCACGCCGATCCCGTGCACATGCTGGCGAATTTGCTGCTCCTCTTTCTCGCCGGCCGTGAATTGGAACCGATCATCGGTGCGCGCCACTTCTCGATCATCTACATCGTCGGCAACATTCTCGGCGGCGTGGCTCATTGGACTCTCATGCGTTGGCAGCCTCTCATGGGAGTCTCCGCCGGCGTTGCGGCGGTGATCGTCGCCTACACCACCATCCTGCCCGAATTGGAGGTCACGTTCCACCTTCTCTTCGTCATCCCGGTGCGTCTCCGGGCCAAGCACCT
>NZ_JBDUCX010000145.1:0-16674 GCF_040003245.1 Chthoniobacter sp. | reverse complement strand
CCGGAGGATTGGTTCTGGGTGCACAATCGCTGGAAAACGCCGAAGCCGAAATTCCTCCTCACGACTTACAAGCGCGGGGTCGCCCTGCCGGCGGACATGACTGCACCGGACTTGCAGCCGTTTCGCATCTTGATCCGGGGCAGCAACTGGCTCGGCGATGCGGTGATGAGCGTCCCGGCGGTGCGCGCCATCAAGCGCGGGCGGATGGATGCGCACATTACCATCCTGACCCCGGCGAAGCTGGCCGATGTGTGGAAAACCGTCGCGGAGGTGGACGAAGTCATGACGATCGAGCCGGGCGAAAGCGTCTTTGCCGTGGCCAGGCGTCTGCGCTGGACATTCGACGTGGCGATTCTGTTTCCAAATTCCCTGCGTGTGGCGCTGGAAGTATGGCTGGCGGAGGTTCCGCGCCGCGTCGGCTATCCGGGCCACAACCGTCGCAGGCTGCTCAACCAAGTGTTGGCACCGAAAAAGAAAAAGAAGGAGGCGCAACCGCCGCGGCATCAGGTGCATCACTATCTCGCGCTGGCGGAGTTTGTCGGCGCGGACATCCAGGGCGCGCTGGATCGACCGGTCGAAAAACAACGGACGAAGGATGCGCGTCCGGTCATCGGCCTTTGCCCGGGAGCGGAATATGGACCGGCCAAGCGCTGGCTGCCGGAGCGTTTCGCCGAGGTGGTGCGGATCGTCCACGAATGCACCGAGGTGGAATGGAAGGTCTTCGGTGTGGAGAAGGATCGCCCCGTGACCGATATGATCGTTGCCGCGGCCGCCGTGCCCTGCACCGATCTGGTCGGCAAGACGACGCTGTCCGAATTGATGGAGGAATTGCGTGCGTGCGATCTGCTGCTCACGAATGACACCGGCACGATGCACCTGGCCTCTTATCTCGGTGTGCCGACCGTGGCGATTTTTGGTTCCACCGAGCCGACGCTGACCGGTCCGCTCGGCGCGCCTCATCGCATCCTGCGCCACCACGTCGAATGCAGTCCCTGTTTCCTGCGGGAATGCCCGATCGATTTTCGCTGTATGCACGCGATTGGTGTCACCGAGGTCGTCGAGGCGGTGTTGACTGCACTTCCAGATCGAACGGAACGCCCCGCCGCGCTGTCATAGTCAGCCCGCATCTTTACATGAGTACGACCCAGGAAATTACCGAGCAAGTCAAGCAAGCCAGCCAGTGGATCAAACCGCTGCAGGATGAAATCGCCCGCGTTGTCGTCGGCCAGAAATACCTCGTGGATGGGCTGCTCACCAGCCTCCTCACCAACGGCCATGTGCTGCTGGAAGGCGTGCCCGGCCTGGCGAAGACACTCACCGTGAAAACGCTGGCTTCCTGTATCAACACGGGGTTCCAGCGGATCCAATTCACGCCGGACCTGTTGCCTGCCGACCTCATCGGCACGCTCATCTACAACCCGCGCACCGGCGAGTTCACGACCAAGCGTGGCCCGCTCTTCTCCAACCTGATCCTCGCCGACGAAATCAACCGTGCTCCCGCCAAGGTGCAGAGCGCCCTGCTCGAGGCGATGCAGGAGCGACAGGTGACGATCGGCGAGACGACCTACCCGCTGGCCGATCCGTTCCTCGTCCTCGCCACGCAAAACCCGCTGGAGCAGGAGGGTACCTACCAGCTTCCCGAGGCGCAACTCGATCGCTTCATGCTCAAGCTGAAGGTTGGCTATCCGAGCAAAGCCGAGGAACGCAAGATCCTCGATCTCATGGCCACGAGCACGCCGGATCTCAAGGTGCTCACCGTCACCGAGCCGGCGGACATCATCCGTTCACGCGAGATCGTGAACAGCATCTACATCGACAGCCGGGTGAAGGATTACATCGTCGATGTCGTCTTCGCGACGCGCGAACCGGCGGCCTACAAGCTCAAGCTCGAGGGGCTCATTCGTTACGGCGCCAGCCCGCGGGCGACGATTGCCCTGACGCTGGCAGCGCGCGCCCGGGCCTTCATGGCGGGGCGCGGCTATGTCACGCCGCAGGATGTGAAGAGCGTTGGTCCAGACGTGTTGCGGCATCGCATCATCATCAGCTACGAAGCCGAGGCCGAGGAAAAGACCAGCGAGCAGATCATCGAAACGATTTTTGCCGGACTGCCGGTGCCGTGACCGCCCGCCGTTTAATCGAGTAGCTTCGAATGGAATCCGCCGACGCCATTCTCAAGAAAATCCGCCGCCTCGAATTGAAGACGCGCGGTCTCGTGTCCGCGACGTTTTCCGGGCAGTACCGCAGCGTCTTCAAGGGGCGCGGCATGAACTTCGAGGAAGTGCGCCAGTACCAGCCGGGCGATGAAGTGCGGTCGATCGATTGGAACGTGACCGCGAAGTTTGGCGAAGTGCATGGCGATGCCTACGTGAAAAAGTTCACCGAGGAGCGTGAGTTGACCGTGATGCTGGTGGTCGATGTCAGCGCTTCCGGGGATTTCGGCAGCGTGGAGTTGAGCAAGCGCGAACTCGCCGCCGAGGTGGCGTGCCTGTTCGCGTTCAGCGCGATCCGGAACAGCGACAAGGTCGGGCTCATTCTCTTTTCCGACCATGTGGAGTTGTTCATCGCGCCGAAGAAAGGCCGCCTGCATATCCTGCGCTTGATCCGGGAGATCATTTATTTTGAGCCGAAGGGCCGCGGTACACAACCCGCCGTAGCGCTCAATTACTTGAATCAGGTGCTCCATCGCCGCTCGGTGGTTTTTCTGATCTCGGATTTTCAGGCGCCCAGCTTTTCCCGCGAGCTCGCCGTCACGAGTCGGCGGCACGACTTGATTGCCATCCCGATCGTGGATCCGCGGGAAGAGGAATTGCCCGATGTCGGCTTGCTCACTCTCGAAGACGCCGAGACCGGTGAACAGATCGAGATCGACACCTCCGACCGCAGCGTCCGCCAAAGATTCTTTGAGACCGCAGAGGAGCAAATGGCCGCGCGGTTGCGTGACTTTCGCAAAAAGCGGATCGACGCCATTTCCTTGCGTACCGACCAGGACTACGTGCCCGCGCTGCGCAGCTTCTTTCGCGACCGTGAGCGGCGCCTGCAAATCCGATGAACGTCGCGCTGTTTGTTCCCCATTTCCTGGCGGTGCTGTCGAGTGCACCTGGCACGCCGGCCCCGGCGGCGACACCGGCGCCGCCGGACATCCGCGATATTGCCCCACCGGTGGATGTGTTTCCCTATCCGCCGTGGATGGTGGCCACGGCGATTGCGGTGGCTGTCATTTTCCTGGCGGCGATCATTTGGTTCATCGTGAGCTGGATCCGTCACCGGTCCGGTCCGCCGCCGCCCAGCGCCACGGCCATTGCCCTGCGTGAACTCGAAAAGCTGCGCGCAAAAACAGGGGAGATCGAACCCTATGGCTTCAGCGTTGCGGTCTCCGATGTCCTGCGCACGTTCATCAGCAATGCGAAGTTCAAGCTGCCCGCCACGCGGCTGACGTCGCCGGAATTTCTCGCGGCGATCTCCGGCTCCCAGTTGTTCAGCGCCGACGATCGATCGCTGCTCGGCCATTTCCTCGAGAAGTGCGACATGATCAAGTTTGCGCGCGTCCAGGCGACGAGTTCGGATAACTCCGAGCTGGTGGAGAGCGCGCTGGCTTTTGTCCAGGGAGGCCGGGCATGAAATTCCTCACCGAGGGCCCGATCACCTTTGCGCACCCGTGGTTGTTGCTCCTGTTGCTCGCACTGCCACTAGTGGCGTTGTTCGAGGGTGCCCAAGGCGCTGCACCGGCGGTGATCTATTCGTCGCTGCGCCCGGTGATGGCGCTGGGCAAGCCGCGCCGCTCCCGTATGGGTGGTTTGCTCTTGAGCTTGCTGTTGCTCGCGCTGGCCTTGCTCATCGTTGCGCTCGCCCGCCCGCGGCAGGGCCGTACCTTCAGCCAGGTGCAGGCGAGCGGCATCGATATCATGCTCGCGCTGGATGTTTCCGGGTCGATGATTGCGGAAGACTTTACCATCGGCGGCGAACGCGCGAGCCGGCTCGAAGTGGTGAAGCAGGTCACGCAGAAGTTCATCGACGCCCGCCCGAACGACCGCATCGGCATGGTTGCATTTGCCGGCCGGCCGTACCTCGTCAGCCCGCTCACGCTGGATCATGGCTGGCTCTTGCAGAATCTGGACCGCGTCCGCCTGGGCCTCGTCGAGGATGGCACGGCGATCGGTTCGGCGATCGCCTCGTGCACCAATCGCTTGATCGAGCGGAAGGATTCCAAGAGCCGCATCGTAGTGCTGTTGACGGATGGCGATAACAATTCCGGAAAGGTGTCGCCGCTGACGGCCGCGGAGGCGGCGAAAGCGCTGGGAGTCAAAGTCTACACGATCGGCGCCGGGACGAGAGGGTACGCGCCCATGCCAGTCCAGGATGCCTTCGGCCGGAAGATGTACCAGAACGTGAAGGTCGACGTGGATGAAGACACGCTGAAGAAGATCGCCGAGGGCACCAATGCGAGATTCTACCGCGCCACGGACACGAAGACCCTGACGCAGATTTTTGAGCAGATCGACCAGTTGGAAAAATCGACCGTCGAGATGAAGCAATACACCCAGTACCGGGAACTCTTCCCGTGGCTGCTGGGCGCCGGTCTGAGCGTGCTCGCGGTGCAGGCGCTGCTGGCGCAAACCATGGGGAGCAGGCTGCCATGAGCTTGAGCTTCGGCCAGCCAATGTGGTTCTGGGGCCTGGTCTTTCTGCCGCTGCTGCTCCTGCTCTACGCGCGCAACGAAAGCCGCCGGGAAAAACTGCTCCAGCGACTGGTGGCCTCGCGGCTGCTCGAGCGGCTCGCGGGCACGTTGAGCCTCCGCCGGCGCCGGCTGCGCTTCGCCTTGCTCTTGCTCGGCTTCGCCGCGTTGTTGGTGAGCCTTGCGCAACCTCGCTACGGCTTCACCATGGAGCAAAGCAAACGGAAGGGGCGCGATATCATCATCGCCATCGATTGCTCGAAGAGCATGCTGGCGACCGACCTTGCGCCGAGCCGCCTGGCGAGGGCGAAGCTGGCCACGCAGGACTTGATCGGACAATTGCCCGGGGATCGCGTGGGCTTGATCGCGTTCGCCGGCACGGCTTTTTTACAGGCGCCGCTGACGATCGACTACGGCGCGGTTCTCAATTCCCTCGCGGAACTCGACACCGACGTCATCCCGCGCGGGGGCACCAATATCGCCGCCGCGATCACCGAGGCGGATGCCGCTTTCGGCAAAGGGGAAAGCGACAATCGCTGCCTGATCATCTTTACCGACGGTGAAGAGCTGGAATCCGACGCCGCGGCTGCGGCCTCGGCGGAGAAGGACCACATGCGCATCTTCACTGTGGGGCTGGGATCGGCTGATGGCTCGCTCATCCCGATCCCCGGGCCGGGTGGCGGTACGGCCTTCGTGAAGGACGAAAGCGGGCAGATCGTGAAATCGCGGCTGGACGAAGATCGTCTCAGGAAAATTGCAGAATCGACCGGGGGCTTCTACGTTCACCTCCAGAGTGGTCCCGCGGAGATGAAGCAAATCGTCCGCGACGGCCTCGGCCAAATGAAAGAAAAAGATATCGATGCCCGCCTGTCGCGCCGTCCGATCGAGCGCTACCAGTGGCCGCTCTCCGCGGCGCTGGTGCTGTTGGTCGTGTCGACTCTCATCGGCGAGCGCAAGCGGGCCGTGCGGCGGGCCGCCGTGCCCCTTGCCACCCGCGCCCTGGCGTTGCTGCTCTTGCTGCCGATCGTGGCCCAGGCGAAGAACAGCGGCCTCGAGGCTTACGAGCGCCAGGATTACAAGGGAGCCATCTCGGAATTTGACCGGCAGCTCAAGCAGCAGAGCGACTCCGCGGAGTTGAGCTTCGACCTGGGAGCGGCGGCTTATAAATCCGGCGATTACGCCAAGGCCCTGGAAGCCTTCGCCAAGGCGGTGACCTCGCCCGACCCGAATTTGCGCGCGGCAGCGGAATATAATCTCGGCAACACGCTTTTTCAGCAGGGCCAGCAGCAGCAACAAAAAGAGCGTCGTGTTCGCCAATGGAAGGATGCGCTGCAACACTATGAGCAGGCGTTGAAAGTAACGCCGGATAACAAAGACGCGGAGCACAAC
Source organism: Chthoniobacter sp. (assembly GCF_040003245.1). Lineage (NCBI taxonomy): Bacteria > Pseudomonadati > Verrucomicrobiota > Spartobacteria > Chthoniobacterales > Chthoniobacteraceae > Chthoniobacter > Chthoniobacter sp. Next base: position 10,613 of record NZ_JBDUCX010000145.1, on the reverse strand, counting down.
CGCGATGTCGTGCGCCAGCTTTTGGAGGAGAAGGAGCCGCCGAAGCCCGAGGATCAAAAGCAACAGCCGCAGGACAAAAAGGACGACCAGAAAAAGGATCAACAGGACCAGCAGCAGCAGCAACAGCAGCAACAGCAGCAACAGCAGGGGAACAAGGACGATCAAAAGAAGGATCAGAAAGATCAGCAACAACAGCAGCAGCAGCAGTCCAAGGGTGGGCAACAACAGCAGGATCAGCAGCAGCAACAACAGTCCCAGAGCCAGCAGCAAAAAGATCAGCAAGGAAACGGGCAGCAGGACAAGGATCAGAAGGGCAAAGACGGCCAGCAGAACCAGCCGCAGCCGCAGGACGGCAAAGGCGATCAAAAGAGAGACGACAAATCACAAGGCTCGCAAGGCGACCAGCAACAACAGGTCCAGCCGAAAGATGGCCAGGGCGAGCCACTCAAGCCGATGCCCGATGAATCCGGCAAGAAGCGCGAAGGTGAAATTCAGGCGCGAGGGAATCCACAACCGGCCGACAAACCGGGTGACCCACTACAAGAGGCGGCGGCTGAGGTCGAGGCCGCCAAGGAAGGCAAAATGACGGAGGCGCAGGCGAGGACTTTGCTCGAATCCTTGAAAGGGGAAGACGAGCGCGTGCAACTTTCCAGGCCCAAGGACCGCAAAGCGGCCGGGCGTAACTTTCGGGATTGGTAATCCATGTTTTCGTCACGCACCCATTTCTATGTTCGCCTGCTGGGAATCGTCTTCCTGACGCTTACTGCCATCGTCGCGGATGCGGCCGATGTCTCCGTGCGGGCCCGCCTGACGCGGACCATCTCGGTGATCGGCGACCCGGTCGAATTACAGGTGAAGGTGAGCGGCGCGCGTCGCATTTCCAATCCGCCGGACGTGACGGTCGATGGCCTGGAAATCCAATATGCCAATCGCGGCGACGAGGCCGTGGTGCGGATGGACAATGGCAGCTTTATTTCCGAGCGGACGACGACCTATTCGTATCAAGTGGTGCCGCAGCGCAACGGCTCGTTCACCATTCCCGCGCTGACGATCGAGGCGGATGGCAGGAGTTACAACACGCAGCCCATCGGCCTCACCGTGCAGCCGAGCAGTGCCACGGATGGCAACCAGGATACCGAAAAAACCGGCTTCGCCGAATTGATCGTGCCCAAGAAGACAGTCTACCTCGGCGAGGCGATCCCGGTGGAATTCCGGCTCTATGTGGATTCGCGGGTGCGCTGGCAGCCGGTGGCCATGCCGGACATCGGCGGCGAAGGATTTACCAAGCAAAAGATGCCCGAACCGCGCAGCGAACAGGTCGAGCGCAACGGCCGCGATTACGACCTGCTTACCTTCAAGACCGTCCTTTCGCCGATTCGCGCGGGCAAGCTCAGCATCGGCCCGGGCGAGATTCAGTTCATTGCGCGCGTGCCCCACGCCCAGCGCAGCGGCGGGCGCAACCCGTTCGGGGATATTTTCAGCGATCCCTTTTTCTCCGCCCAGCAGCAGATGAAAGCGAAGGCTCCGGTCGTGGAAGTGACCGTCAAGCCGTTGCCGCAGGATGGCAAGCCGGCCGATTTCGCCGGGGCGGTGGGCAATTTTCAATTTGCCGCCGAAGGCAGTCCGAAACAGGTGAAGATCGGTGATCCTCTCACCATGAAACTGCGCGTCTCGGGACGCGGAAACTTCGATCGCGTCACGGCGCCGGTCCTCGCCGACGCCGCCGGCTGGCGGACCTATCCGCCGTCGAGCACCTTCCAGGCGGACGATCCGGTGAACGTCACCGGTGCCAAGACCTTTGAGATGGCGGTCATCCCGGAGACCAAAAAGACCGCGACGCCCGAGTTTCACTTTTCTTATTTCGATCCTATTGGGGAGAAGTACGTGACGCTGAAATCCGAGCCCACGCCGCTCGCCGTCGAAGGCGACACGCTGCCCGAGCCGAAGCCCGTCGTCACCACCACTCCCGACAGCGCCGCGCCGCAGCCGAAGAAGCCCGCCGCCGAACCGCGCCCGAATGACATCCTGGGCCTGCGTTACGAGCAGGATGAAGTGCGGGGTTTCGCCCCCTTGTACGAACGCCGCGAGTTCTGGTTTGCACAAGGCGGAGTTGCCGCGTTTTTGCTGGGATTCGTTGCCTTGAAGATCCGCCGCACGCCGGATGCCGCGGTCCGGCAACGCGTGGCTCTCCGGCAGGAGAAGGAAGCCGTGTGGCGCCGTTTGCGCACCGCGGAACTCGGGCACGTCGACTTTTTTGATTCCGCGGCGCGGATCGCGCAGATTCAGACGGCGTTGGTGACTGGGCGGCCGGTGGGCAGTATCGATGCTTTGGCGGTGCGAGCGGCCGCGCCACTGGACGCTGACGCGGCGGAGACGATCGACACTATTTTCAGCGCGCGCGCCGAGTTGCACTACGCGGGCGGCGGCAGCGGCGACGGACAAGTCTCCGCCACCGAACGTGAACGCGTGCTCGGTGCGCTGAAGCAACTGGAGAAAGGCCATGCCAAAAGCGGAGCGTAACCCGAGCCTTTCGTGTGGGAGAACACTGCGCACGATCGCGGCGCTGCTGCTGGCTGTGCTGGCGCTGGGGACCGCGAGCAGCTGGGCCGGCGAATTTGAAACGGCTAACCAAGCCTACGACCAGGGCAAATTCTCCGAAGCCAAAGGCGGCTATGAGAAGCTGCTCGAGAGTGGATCGGGCAGCGCGAATATTTACTACAATCTGGGGAATACCGATTTCCGGCTCGGCTCCGCTGGGCGGGCGATCCTGAATTACGAGCGCACCCTGGCGCTGAATCCCCATCACCCCGAAGCGCGGGCCAACCTGAAACTCTTGCGCGATCAGAATGGTGCGAAACTGCTGCCCCGCACCTGGAATAGCCGGGTAGCGGCCCTGCTGACCCCGCAGGTTTGGACGATGGTGGCGTCGGTCACTGGCTGGATCTTCGCTTTTGGCATCGTCTGGATTGTGATCAGCCGCCGCGACGACAATTTCGGTTTGTGGACATTCTCGCTGGCGAGCGCGTTGGTGTGCGCGGTGGCACTCGTCTCCATCTGGAGCATCGCGAAGGACCAGACGCTGGCCGTCATCACCGCGAAGCAGACGGAGGCGCGACTCGCCCCGGCGGAAAGTGCGGGCGTGGCGGAAGCATTGCCGGCCGGCAGCCAGGTGCGCGTGCTCAGCGAGCGCGGGGAATGGATCTATTGCGAGCTCCCCGGCCTGGGCCGCGGCTGGATCCCCGACGGTGCCGTCGAGCGTGTGAGACCGGTGAAATCATGAGCCGCTGGCTCCTGGCGCTGGTCTTCTGCCTCCTTTCCATACCCGCCTGGGCCGGCGACTGGCGCGATTCCCTGACTTCGGCGCAGCCCGGCAAGTTTCCGCCACCGCGTCCGTGGAAGGGCTTCTATCGCTTCGGTTGGAGCGGTATTTCCGCGGCGCAAGCCACCTTCAATTTTGCGAAGGCGCCCCGCGGCCAGTACCAGTTGAGCATGAGCACGCAGACCACCGGCGCCGTCCGCTCACTCTGGCGCATGGATTCCACGCACACCGCCCTGTGCTCCGCTTCCACACTGCGCCCCGTGAGCTTGCGCCAGACCGAGGTTTACAAATCCGAAACTGAAAACACGCGGGCGGATTTTTCTCCGGAAGGCGTGCGCTATCTCTGCCAGGAGACGCCGTCAAAGGAGCCGCCGCGCAAGGAGCGCCGCTTCAAATTCACCAGCGCCTTCGACCTGCAGACCGCGTTGCTCTTCATTCGCAGCCAGCGCCTCCAGGCGGGCGAACATTACCGCATGGTTGTCTTCCCGGGAAAGGGCGCCTACCTCGCGGACATCGACGTGCTCGGCCCCGATAAATTGAAAGTGCCCGCGGGCAGTTACGACGCGATCAAATGCCAGTTGCACATCCAGGAGGTCAACAAGCGCCTGGAACTCGAGCCGCACAAGAAGTTCCAGCGCGCCTACGCCTGGCTCTCCGACGACCGCGACCGTCTCCTGCTGAAGATCGAGGCCGAGGTCTTCGTCGGCAGTGTGTGGACGGAATTGCAATCCGTGGAGTTTCCGCCATAGGCATTGGGAAGCCCCATGAAGACGCCGACCCTCGCCGAACTGAAGAAGGGGTTTCTTTATCCGGCGCGGACGACGGTGGCGGCGGTGGCGGCCCTGCTCGCCGCCCGCGCCCTCGGAATGGCGGAATACTACTGGGCGCCCGTTTCGGCGGTCATCGTGGTCCAATCGGACTTTGGCTCCTCCCTGCAGTTGTCATGGCAGCGCCTCGTCGGGACGGCCATCGGTGTCACACTCGCTGCGGTGGCGGCGGAAAGCCTGGGGCGCAGTGTGATTGTCTATGCGTGTGGATTGCTGTGCGCCGGCCTGCTGTCGGTCCTGTTACGGCTCGCTCGACCGGCGAATCGCTTCGCCGCGATCGCCTTCACCATCGTCTTCCTCGTCCAGCGCGCCCAGCCCCCGTGGGTCGTGGCGCTGCACCGGTTTGTGGAAGTTTCCCTCGGCATCGTGGCAGGGCTGCTCCTCAGCGCGGTCTGGCCCGAGCCGCCCGCTGCAAATCCGCAAGCGCAACCGATCGAGCCCGGCCGATCCACCCCGGAACCACCCCCCACATGAGCACGAAAAACGTCGCCACTGTCCGCGGCGTCGGCTGCTCGGCTCCTTCAAACATGGCTCGCTGCGGCTGCGTCGCCGCTTCGTGATCCCCGCCTTTTTGATTTCCCGCCATGCCTCAATTCCGTCTCGTCCTCCTGACGTCGATCACGATGATCGCTTTCGCCGGCAACTCCCTGCTGTGCCGCTTGGCGCTCCAGCACACCACGATCGATGCGGCGACCTTCACTACTGTGCGGTTGCTGTCCGGCGCGCTCACGTTGTTCGTGGTGACGGCGCTGCATCGCCATGACCGTCCCAATGGCGGAAATTGGCTCTCGGCTTTGGCGTTGTTCGTTTATGCGGCGGCCTTTTCTTTTGCCTATTTGAGCCTCCCGGCCGGCACCGGCGCGTTGCTGCTCTTTTGCGCCGTCCAGACGACGATGATCGGGCACGGCATCGCGACCGGTGAGCGGCTGCATCGCTGGCAACTCGCCGGTCTGTTCCTGGCCTTGGGTGGGATGGTGTGGTTGTTTCTACCGGGGGTGGTCGCACCCCCTTTCGTCGGCTCGGTTTTGATGATTAGCGCGGGGATTGCTTGGGGTATCTACTCGTTGCGCGGGAAAGGGCGGGGGGATCCGACCCTCGTGACGGCAGGGAACTTCCTGCGTGCGGTGCCGATCGCCGTGGGGGTCAGCGTTTGGCTTTATCGTCAGGCGTCTTTTGATCGCCATGGATTGAGCTACGCGATCGCTTCCGGTGCGCTCACTTCCGCGTTGGGCTACGTCTGTTGGTACACGGTTTTGCCCTCGGTGAGCGCGACCAAGGCGGCGACCGTGCAACTCAGCGTGCCGATCATAGCTGCATTGGGCGGCATCGCATTTTTGCACGAGGCATTTACCCTGCACCTGGCTTTGGCGGCGCTGGCGATTCTCGGCGGGATTGCGCTCGTGGTGTTGATGAAGCCGAAGGCGGGGGTCGCTGGCGACGGCGCGGAACATTCGCCAAAAGCCGAGCATTAGGCGCCAGAGGGGATATAAGTAGCACCCATTCCATGTCCGACACCTCTCTCCCAACTTCCGTCCACCCTCCTGCGACCCGCGGTCATCGACTGTGGTTTCTCAAGATCGTTGCGGCTCTGGCGGTCGTCGCTCTCACGATCATCCGCCTCCAGCCGGAACTGGAGCGAAACTTCAAAAGTTGGCTGACCTCCGGCGTGGTCATTCTCGCCGCCCTACTGGGATTGATCTGGTTTCTCTTCCTCAGCCGCTTCCGGGGCCGGACCCGACTGGCGACCGCCGCTGCTCTGGTAGTCGGCTTCTTTGGGTTGAAAGCGATGCTGCGCGTCGACGGAACGGTGAATGGAACCGGTATGCCGAAGCTGGCCTGGCGCTGGAGCGCGCCGCATGCGCCCCATCTCACGGCGGCGCAATCCCCCGCCGGCTCCACTCTCACGCCGTCCGTAGCTGCCCTTCCGGATGTCGCCGACGTCCCGCAATTCTTCGGCCTCCACCGTGACGGGCTTTCGCCGTTCACCCGCCTGGCCCACGATTGGAACCTCACGCCGCCGCGGCAACTCTGGCGGCAACCGATCGGCGCCGGTTGGTCGGCCTTCGCGGTCGTCGACGGTCGCGCTTACACTCAGGAACAGCGGGGCGAGGAGGAGGCCGTCACGTGTTATGAATTGGCCACTGGCAAACTCCTCTGGGTGCACACGAATCCCGTGCACTTCGATCAATGGCAGGGAGGGGATGGCCCGCGCGCCACGCCCACGGTGCAGGAGGGGCGGGTCTTCGCTGTCGGTGCCACGGGTATCCTCGACTGCCTCGAGGCGGAGAGCGGCCGGCTCGTCTGGTCGCGCGATGTGCTGAAGGAAAACAAACTGCAAAACCTCATCTGGGGCGTGAGCGCTTCTCCACTCGTCTTCGACGACAAGGTGGTCGTCACCGGCGGGCTGACCGATGGCCCCACCGTGCTCGCCTATCGCCGGTCCGACGGCGAGCGGTTGTGGCGCGCCGGCACCGACAAGGCCAGCTACGCCTCACCCATTCTGGCGACTCTAGCCGGTCGCCGCGTGGTCCTCTCCTTCAATGCGGGCTCCCTCACCGCGCATGATCCCGCCACCGGCGACGTCCTGCTCAATTATCCGTGGTCCGACGGCAAGATGCCCAAAGCCGCGCAACCGATCGTGATCGACGGCCATCAGGTCTTTGTCTCCGCCGGCTACGGCGCGGGTTGTGAGTTGATGGAGATCAAGGCGGGTGCGGACGGCAAGCTGGTCGCATCGCGAGTATGGAAGAACGTCCACATGAAGACCCAGTTCAACAGCGCGGCCTTGCGCGAAGGTTTTCTCTACGGCCTTGACGACGGTTTGCTCGCCTGCGTCGAGATCGCCACGGGCGCCCGCAAATGGAAAGACGGGCGCTACGGCTCCGGGCAGACCTTGCTGGCCGGCGACCTGGTGATCATCCAAAGCGAACCAGGTCCGGTCGTCCTCGCCGAAGCCCGGCCCGACGGCTTCAAGGAACTCGGCCGCATCCCGGCCTTGAGCGCCAAGACGTGGAATTATCCCACCCTCGCCGGGCGCTACCTGCTGGTGCGCAACAGCGAGGAAGCGGTGTGTTACGAGCTGCCGGTGGAGAAGGATGCCGTGGCGGTGGGCGCTCGGTAGGAAGTGTTCACGGGCTTTATCGAACGGTCGGAATTGTCAGGCTCAAGACATCGCGAGTGATCAATACCCACGGCGTTGCCCTGGGCTGGCTTGTGGCGGGCCGTTGGCCCTTACCGCCGGTCCACCCAAACCCCGCGGAAGACATGGTGAGACGTGCGGAACTCGAAGCCGAATTGAGCCGCGCCGCCGGCGCCGCTGTTGTCGCGCGGGAGCAGGCGCAGTTCGCTCAAGGTCTCGAGGTCGAGGCGGCCGGTGAGCGTCAGGCGGGCGGAACGCTGGTAGGAGAGCAGCGCTTCTTCGGTGGCGGGGCCGGGCAGGCCGTCGACGATGTCGCGATAGTAGCCGCGATCGGCCAGCTTCGATTGCACGCGGCGCAGCGTGTCCTGCTGCACGGTCACCGGCGCATTGGCATAAGGCGTCCCGGCGAAAAGCACAGGGAAATCCGCGCTGGGCGCGTCGAGCGGGGCGGGGGGCGGGATCACCGATGGATCACGATCGCGATAGCTGGGCGTTCCCGGGTCGTGGTAGCCGCCGGAATTGGCCGGATCGCGATACCCGCCGGAATTGGCCGGATCGCGATACCCGCCGGACGTTCCCGCATCGCGATGGCTGGCGATCGACGGGTCGCGATACGCGGGCGTCGGGGCAGACGCCGGCTCGTCGACATTGGCCGCGCGGTTCCGGTTCTTGCTTTCCTCCCGCTGAAGGAAGGCCCGGTCGCTTTCCTCGACCGATTCATCGCGACGGATATTGACCGGTGGGGAGGCTTTGGCTTGGGCGGGCTGTCTGGGCGGCACTTGGGCAACTAAAGCCGGAACTTGGGCCTTCGGCTTGCTCGCTGCCACCATCCCCAGCGACGCCAGCGTTTCCTGGCTCAAGGTGCCGGTGACCTCCAGGCCATTGCGAATCTGGTAACGACGGAGGGCGGATGTCATCTCCGCGCCGTTCTGTCCGTCCACGTCGCCATAGTAAAAGCCCTGGCTCTTCAGTTCCGTCTGGACGTTCCGTACCTGATCATCCGCGAAAGCGGCGGAGGTGATTACCAGGGTGGCCAGGGCGCAAAAAAGCTTGGTTTTCATGGCAGATGCGAAGTTGGACGCGTCTCGCGCCACATTATTCAATTGCCGGCTTTAGCCAGTTTGGTGGGGACGACCGTCGGCTGCGGACGGGTCTTCTGGTAGCTCATGATGCCCTCGGCGATGGCGCTGGCCAGCCGTTGGCGGTATTCCCCGTTGGAAATCAGTTGGGCCTCGAGCGGATTGTTGATGAATCCGCCCTCGACGAGCACCGCCGGGCAGCGCGTATGGCGCACGACATAAAGTTCGCGGCTCTTGATCCCGCGATTGACCGCGTCCGTCCGCAAAACGAGCGACGCCTGGATGAAGCCGGCCAGCGTTTCGCCGTTATCGAGCGGGGGCGCGTCGGCCTTGTTGAAGAAGCCGGCCCACGTCCACGAGTCGTCCGGCAACACCTTCGCCGGGGCGTAAAAGGTTTCCACGCCGGTCGAAAGCCGGTCCTTGGCGTGATTGAAATGGACGCTGACGAAGATCCCGTTTTCCAGCCGGTTGGCGATGGCCGCGCGCTCTTCCAGCGGGATGAAAGTGTCGTCCCGGCGAGTCATGATCACGGGGAAATTGAAAGGCTTGAGGATCTTCTCGACTCGGAGTGCCACATCGAGGCTCAGGTTTTTTTCGGTGAGACCATTCGCAGTGGCACCGTCATCCTTGCCGCCGTGACCGGGGTCGAGCACGACGGTGGGCAGGGTATTGAGCGCCGCCTCGATCCGGGCTTCGGTGGATGGCCCTTCGTCGGGGGCCACAATAAAGGTCAAACACCCTGCAAGAACGACGAGACCGACACAGGGCATGGCGTTCTTCATGCGGAAAGTCTTCCATAAGAATGCCGGAAAGCCAAATGCCCTTTTACGGTGCGTTCTCACACTTGTTTTATCGCTTTTCGAGCTGGGGACGGACTTCGGCATCGCGCAGGGCCCGCCAGGTGGCGGCGGTGCCGCTATCGGTCAGAATGGCAGCTTCTACAGAGGCGCCGGCCAGTTGCTCGGTCCGGTGTTTGGCCAGATCCTCGTCCGGGGGTAGGTCGTCACTGGGCTCGGCGGTCAGGGCCAGATGGCCGATCGTCCAGGCATCCAGGGCCATTTCGAGGGCCTTTTCCAGAGTAGTGGCGGGAAGCTTCTGCTTGCGCAGGAACTGCTCCATCCTAGTCGTCGAGGCGGCGGTCCCAGAAACCACGCCAAACTCCTCAAAAGCCCGGCCAAAGGCGCCGCCATTGGTGTGAATCGAACCGTCGTAATCCAGCCGCAGGAAGGTGTTCGGCGCGCCGTTGTGGCCGAGCTCGGCAAAAAGCATGCGGGCGAGATAGGGGGCTCCGTAGACCTGCTCAAAAGCCGCCTTGAGGGCAGGGGAGAGCGAGTAGTTCGCCAGCCGGCGCAGGGAGACATCGTGCGCCGAGCGCGCGAAACCCTCGGTGCTGGTGATCTCAATGGCGGTCATCCGCAGCCGCTCGATATCGCCGGGGTGCCCAATCGTCCCCAAGCCGATGCGATCGTAGATCTCGTAGAGCTTCTGCCGTTCGCGCCCGAGGGTGAAAAGCAGGATGCCGCCGCGATAGCTCAGCGCCGCAATAGGGCTGCCCCCCGCGAGCTGATGCTCGATGTATTCGCGCCGGTTGGCGATGGCTTCGACCCAGCGATACGGTTCCTCGATCATGGGTTACGGCACCTCCCGTTTGAAGATGCGGGCGAGGTCCTTTTCCGCGAGGGTGCGGATGCCCGCCTTGGAGATGATCTTGATGATGGGATACACCTTGCCGCGGCGATCCACGCCGCCGGTGGCGGTGTCGTTTTCCGCGGCGGTGTCGAGGGCGCGCAGGGCGAGGACGATGGCTTCGGATTCGCGGCGCTTGGTGAGCGGCTTGCTGCCCCAGGTGTTTTCGTAATAGAGCACGCTGCGCACGGCGGGTGAGCCGGAGCCGGTGGCGGCGAAGTCGGCGGCCTCGAATTGGGCGCCCATGGCGTCGTAGAAATAGAGCCGGGCGACTTCGGCGACGTCGTCGTAAGCGGCGAAGATCGGGACGACCACGCCGACGCCTTGGAGGACGAAGCTGAGGTTGTCACGCAGCAGCTTCGAGAGGGCGCGCACCTTGCCTTCGAGACTCATTTCCTGGAGCTGGCTGCGGCGGTAAAATTGAAACGAATGCTCGAGCACGCGCGCCATTTCCCACGCGGTCGCGGGCACGCCGGCGATGGCCATGAGCGAGTGACGGTCAATTTCGAGCACCTTGTCCGCGCGGTCGTACATGATCGTGTTGCCCGCGGTGGCGCGGCGGT
>NZ_JBDUCX010000355.1:0-4923 GCF_040003245.1 Chthoniobacter sp. | reverse complement strand
CTGGCCGCTCGGTCTGCGCAACCGCGGTTGGTCGTTCAACAAGATCAATAACCTGCTCCTGACCGATAGCGGCAACGATGCCCGCGCCATGGTCGTGGAAGACAAGTCCAGTCCGACGAACTCCCCGGTGTTCATCCGTGGTCTGTCCGAGAACAAGGGCGACATCGTTCCCCGGCATTTCCTGGAGATCCTCTCCGGTGGCAAGCCTACGCCGTTCAAGATCGGCAGTGGCCGCCTCGAACTCGCCCAGGCGATCGCCAGCAAGAACAACCCGCTCACGGCCCGCGTGATCGTCAATCGCGTCTGGCTGCACCACTTCGGTGAAGGCTTCGTCCGCACGCCCGACGATCTCGGGACGCAGGCGGAAAAGCCGACGCATCCGGAACTCCTGGACTACCTCGCCTCCTACCTCATGGAGCAGGGCTGGTCGCTGAAGAAGCTGCACCGCTTGATCATGCTGTCGAAGGTCTATCAAGAGACCAGCAGCATTACCGACGGTCACTCGACGACCGCCGCGGGATATGCCAATATCGATCCTGACAATCGTCTCCTCTGGCACGCCAATGTGCGCCGGATGGACTTCGAAGCCATGCGCGACTCCCTGCTCGTCATGGCCAACAAGCTCGACCGGACGGTCGGTGGCCAGCCGGTGAACCTCACGGATGAACCGTACAGCTATCGCCGCACGATCTATGGTTACATCGATCGCGGCAACCTGCCGGAGCTCATGTCGCACTTCGACTTCAGCAATCCGGAAGCGCCCAATTCCAAGCGCACCACCACCGTCGTGCCGCAACAGGCCTTGTTCTTGATGAACAGCCCGATGGCCATTGACGTCGCCCGCAGCATTATGGCCCAGCCGGTGATTTCCCACGCCAAGACGAATAACGATCGGATCATCGGCATTTACCGCATCATCCTCGGCCGGACGCCGACCGGGGATGAAATCCGGATCGCCTACGCCTTCCTTCAGGAGGAGTTGCGCTTGCAGGATCGCGTCGCCGCCGAGGCCAAGGACATGACCGAGAAGGCGGAGAAGAAGACCGAAGAGCGCGCCAAGCGCAATGGCAATATGGCCGACAACAATGGCTTCGCCGCCATCCAGAATGAAGGCGCGACCATCGAACGGAAGCCGCTGACCGGTTGGGAGACCTACGCCCACGCTCTGCTGCTCTCCAACGAAGCGGCCTACGTCAACTAAGCCGGCGCCTCAATCAAAGTTCATCGCTGAAGCGGTGAATTGAAAACTCAACCAAGCGCCCCGCAACCACCGTGTTGCGGGGCGCTTTTATTTAGCGTGTCCTCGGCAATGGCGTAGGCCTAAAGGGAAGCGCGCTCCCCGGAGTTCTGCTGCCGTGCTGGGCGGTGCGGCTATCCTCCTATTTGAATGTTTTAGCGCACCAATGTTGCCACATGCTGCGGTAGGCGGCTTCAATGTTGCGCGCGAATCGGGGTGCATCCATCAGTGCCGAGCCCTCCATCCGTGATCGCAATGTGGCGCGCAAGTGGGCTAGTCGCGAGAGATTCCCAGCCAACTCCACCGCGATCCCCCCATAAGCCTCTTCCGAATCTGCCACCAACTCGGCCAGGCCCAGGTTGGTCAGAATGCTCAGACCCGCGCGCGATACCGACCTCCTTCCGGCAAGGCTCACGACTGGCACGCCCATCCAAAGCGCATCCAGGCTGGTCGTGTGCCCGCCGTATGGAAACGGATCCAAAACGAGGTCCAGCCGATGATGCAATTCCAAGTACGCCCGTCGCGGACACCGCTCCACAAAATCCACCCGGTGCGCCGCGACTCCTTCCCCCTCCAGGATCCGGATGATCCGTTGTCCGCAGCTTCCTGGCGGGCTCATCAACACCAGCCGCGAATCAGCCACTTCAACAAGCACCCGAGCCCACAGCTTCAACACCGGTTCGTTGATCTTGCGGATGCTATTCAAACTTCCAAAAGTCACCCACCCATTCTCCTGCGCCGGCAGTGCATTCACCTCCACCTCCATCCCGCAAGGATCGTAACACCAAAAGCTATCAATCAGGAAAACCTCCTCTTCCGCCGCCTCGGATTTCGCTGCAGATTGGCGATCGGAATTCGCCGTTCGCAGTGGGGACCCCACCCGCGATTTTCCATCTTCCATCTTCTCTTCCAAATACCGGTCGCTGATCCGATATTCGATCGCTTCCACGCCCGTCGTCTCCGGATAGCCCGCGAAGCTGACCTGCACCGGCGCCGGTTTGCGGGCGAATGCCGCCAGCCGATTCCCGGCCATGTGCTGCGTCAGGTCCACCAGGATATCGACCCCATCCTGGCGGATCATCTCCGCGAACTGTTCGTCCGTCAGGCCCACGGTGCTCCGCCATTGGTGCGCATGTTGCCGAATCTCCGCCGTCACCGCGTCGGTGTGCACCGTTCCCGAATAGCACAGGATCTCAAAGTTCTCCCGATCGTGAAACTGGAACAGCGGCACCACATTTCGCCCCACCACATGCTCGCGGAAGTCCGGGGAAACATAGCCGACGCGCAGCCGCCGCCCAGGACTGCGGTCGTTCGCCGGCAATCGATACAGCGCCTTGAGCGGTTCGGCGAATTGCCGGGTCCACCGGGCGTGCTCTTCCGCGATCGCGGCGCTATCGAGACTCGGCAGGAAATGGAGCGCGTAGATCAAGTTGCCATGCACCCACGCTTGCCCCGGATTGAGTTCCAGCGCGCGGCGGTAGTTGGCGATGGCTTCTTCGTTCTGGCCCGATTCGGCGAGCACGACACCCAGGTTGCCATAAGCCTCCGCGAAATCGGGCCTGAGGTGCAGGGTGCGCCGATAAGCGGCCAGTGCTTCGTCGAGCAGACCCTGGCTCCGCAGTGCGTTGCCCAGGTTATTGTGCGCCTCCGGATAGTCGGGCTTCAGTTGCAAGGCACAGCGATACGCCGCGACGGCATCGCCCACGCGGTCCAACTCGACCAGGGCAGCGCCGAGATTGTTGTACGCTTCCGGATAGTCGGGCTTTATTTCGAGAGCGCGATGATAGGCCGCCGCCGCTTCTTCGAGCCGCCCTGCGGTCCGGAACGCTTCTCCCAGATTGGAATGCGCCGCCGCGTTGCCGGGGAAAAGAGCGAGGGATTTTTGAATCAACATCGCCGCGAGGTCGGGGCGGCCAGCTTGCTGGGCGAGGACGCCGAGCAAATGCAGTGCGTCCGCGTGATTGGGTTGCACGGCGAGGATCTGGCGATAGAGCGCCTCGGCTTCCGCCAGCCGCCCGGCTTGGTGATGCCGGAGCGCAAGATCGAGGGCTTCTGGGACCGCAGCCATTCGCAGGGGGGACATTCGGGTGTCGGAAGAAGACACCCGGCCGCGCGAAAACGCAATCCAGTCGCGGACGGCATCCCGGAAGACCAGCGAGGGAAAAACGCAGAGGCGCAGAGACGCAGAGGGGGTAAAAGACAATGAGACTATGCGACAATCGGACAATGAGCCCGAGAGACAGTGCCCCGCTTGTCTCTCTTCCTCTGCGCCTCCGCGCTTGTCCCCGTTGCGCCATGGACCTGTCGCCGAGCCTCCAGTCTGCGGTTCAATTACCTGCCCCTCGCTACCGTCGCCCGTTATCGCAGGTTCTTGACGAGCGTCGTCGGGGTCGGTTGTTCGATCTTGCCGATCTCGTAAAACTGGCGAATCTCCTCGGCGCTCAGTGGTGCGGAGAGAACGGCCACTTCGTCGATCCGGCCCTGCAGGTTGCGCGCGCTGTCCTTCGCGCTGCGCGGCACGATGCCCGCGCGCCATTGCTCGCCGTCGCGGAGTGCCCAGTTGCCGATTTCGAAAGTCTCGAGCTGGAGCAGCGTGCGCACGCCCAGCTTGTCGGCGCCAATCGGTTGACCATTGAAGTAATGCGTCACGGTGTCCGTCGTGTTGTCGTAGACGGTCGCGATGCAGACCCACGATCCCAAAGTCTCCGGCGTGAACAATGGCTCGCTGTGATGATAGCGCCAGCCAGTCGGGTCGCCGCTCTTGCCGATATGGACGCCGAAGCCCAGTTCACCCCAGCGGCTGATGTACCATTGCACGTCGCCCGTGCTCATGCCGTCGGCCATGACCAGGGATTGCGGGCGGTCGGGCAGCGTATCGACGCGCAGCCAGGCCAGCAGCGTCATCGATTCGTAGCCCCCGGGCAGATTCAGCCGCAGGCGATCCTCGGGACGGGCAAACTCGATCGCGCCTTTGCCCGGCCAGCGGCCATCGTTGAACTGGCAGCCGACCATGCTCGCCGGCGAACCGGGCACCGCACGCCAGGCGCGATTGGGGATATTGCGCGACCAGCCGCGGTCGCCTTCGAAATCGAGATGCACCAGCGCCGCCGGATGCTCGCTCAAGGCCTGGCTCGCCGCGTGCCACGCTGTCAGTCGTCCCAACACACTCGCGCGTTCGCGCTTGGCCAGTTCCTCATCGCTCAGGAATTGATCGCGGCGCGCCGGAATGTCGTGCACGTGACCCTGGTCGATCTGCACGGCTTGATTTTGCCGCAGCTTGCGCTCCGTCGGTTGCGCGCCTTGCAAGCCGACCAACCCATTGAAGACGTGAATCTGGGGCGCACCGGCAATCGGGAGACTGCATCCAAACTCCGTGCCGTAATCGACCACGGCAAACGCCGATGTCCTCACGGTGAAGCCGTGCGCGGGATCGGGAACCTGCGCGCGCAGCTTGCCGCTGCCGAGGAAAGCGGAATTGTCCGTCAGGAGCTGGAACTCCGCCGGCCCCTCGAGGACGACCCGGGCGCCGCGCGAGAATTCGATCTGCACCGCCCCGGATTTCAAATGCAACCAGCCCGGGGTGAGACTTTCGCCCCGCTGCCGGCCAGCTCCGCCGTCCGCCCACACGGCATCCGCCGAATGCGTGAGTACTGTTTGGCGAAGAGTATCCCCCTCAACGAGAACGG
>NZ_JBDUCX010000144.1:0-16696 GCF_040003245.1 Chthoniobacter sp. | reverse complement strand
GAAGCAGTACACCATTGCCATGCTGGTCTTCAGTCTGGTGGGAATGCTGTTTACCTATGCCATCCTGCGGTTGCAGGCCGTGTTGCCGTTGAACCCGCAAAAAATGGCGGCCGTCAGCGAACATCTCGCCTTCAATACCGCAGCCAGCTTTACCACCAACACCAACTGGCAGGACTACGGCGGTGAGTCGACGATGAGTTATCTGTCGCAGATGGTTGCTCTGGCGTTTCATAACTTCCTGTCGGCGGCCGTGGGTATCGGCATTGCGGCAGTGGTCGTGCGCGGTATTGCCCGGCATTCAGCCAGAACCGTGGGAAACTTCTGGGTCGATGTCACCCGGGTCAGCTATTACCTGCTGCTGCCGATCTGCCTGATTTTCGCGGTGGTCCTCGTTTCGCAGGGCATGATCCAGAACTTCAAGCCCTATGACTCGGCCAGCCTGACCGATCCCTTCACGATCCAGGTTCCCAAGGTCGACGACAAAGGGAACGCCGTGAATGGTGCGGACGGCAAGCCGGTAATGATCGACCAGAAGGTCGATACGCAGAGCATCGTCCAAGGGCCGATGGCGTCGCAGGTGGCCATCAAGATGCTCGGCACCAACGGTGGCGGCTACGTGAACGCCAATGCCGCGCATCCGTTTGAAAATCCGACGCCGCTGTCGAACTTCCTGCAAATGCTCTCGATCTTTTCGATCGGCAGCGCGCTCACCTACTATCTCGGCCGCACGGTTAAGAACCAGGGGCATGGCTGGGCAGTATGGGCGGCCATGCTGACAATCTTCCTGGCGGGCGTACTCGTCTGCTGGCACTACGAAGCGGCGGGCAACCCGAACTTCGCGGCCCTCGGCGTCGACCCTGCCGATGGAAATATGGAAGGCAAGGAGGTCCGCTTTGGTATCTTCAATTCCGCGCTTTTCGCCACGATCACGACTGATGCCTCGTGCGGCGCCGTGAATTCCATGCATGATTCCTTTACGCCACTCGGCGGATTGATCCCTTTGCTCAACATCCAGCTGGGTGAGATCATCTTCGGTGGCGTGGGCGCAGGTCTCTACGGAATGTTTGTTTTTGTGGTGCTGGCCGTCTTCATTGCCGGCCTGATGGTCGGCCGTACCCCGGAACTCCTCGGCAAGAAGATCGAGCCGTACGATGTGAAGATGGCATCGATCGTTATCCTCGTGCTGGCCTGGTCGATCCTTGGGTTCTCGGCCTGGGCATGTTTGAGCAAATGGGGCGCGCCCGACCCGGTGACGCACCAGCTCACCGACGGCACCAATAACAATGGCCCGCACGGCTTTAGCGAACTCCTTTATGCTTACAGTTCGACCACGGGCAACAACGGCAGTGCCTTTGCCGGCCTCGGCG
Source organism: Chthoniobacter sp. (assembly GCF_040003245.1). Classification (NCBI taxonomy): domain Bacteria; kingdom Pseudomonadati; phylum Verrucomicrobiota; class Spartobacteria; order Chthoniobacterales; family Chthoniobacteraceae; genus Chthoniobacter; species Chthoniobacter sp. Next base: position 15,329 of record NZ_JBDUCX010000144.1, on the reverse strand, counting down.
GGAACACGCTTTGGTACAATACGACCCTTGGTCTCGCCACGTTGTTCGGCCGCTTTGCGATGATCGTCCCGATCATGGCGCTGGCCGGCTCCCTGGCGCGCAAGAAACTCATCCCGGAGAGCGCCGGCACGTTCCCAGTGTCCGGCCCGCTGTTCACGATGTTGCTCATGGGCACGATCCTGATCGTCGGCGCGCTGAACTTTTTCCCGGCCCTCACGCTCGGCCCTGTCGTCGAGCACTTCCTGATGCACGTCGGCAAGCTGTTCTAAGTCCACTCATCCACTTCTATCATTAACTAAAATGGCTGCTAAATCTCATTCCATCTTCGACCCGGCAATCGTTGTGCCGGCCATCGGTGAATCGTTCAAGAAATTGAACCCGATCACCCTGGCAAGAAATCCGGTCATGTTTGTCACCGAAGTCGGTGCCGTGGTGACGACCGCGTTGCTCTTTGTGGGCGACAAGGGCGCTCCGTTCGGCTTCCTGGTGCAAATCACGCTCTGGCTGTGGTTCACGGTGCTCTTTGCGAACTTCGCGGAAGCGATGGCCGAAGGGCGCGGCAAGGCGCAGGCGGATGCGCTGCGCAATGCCCGCACCCAGACCTTTGCCAACCGCCTGAAGAATGGCACCACGGAGAAAGTGACTTCCGAGGACCTGCGCAAGGATGACGTTGTCATCATCAAGGCCGGCGAGTTCATTCCCGGCGACGGTGAGATCATCGAAGGCGCGGCGACCGTCGATGAGTCGGCGATCACCGGCGAATCCGCGCCGGTGGTGCGCGAGGCGGGCGGCGACCGCAGTGCGGTCACCGGCGGCACTCGTGTGCTATCGGACGTCATCAAGGTCCGCATCACCTCGAATCCCGGCGAAACTTTTCTCGATCGCATGATCGGGCTGGTGGAAGGCGCCAAACGCCAGAAGACGCCCAATGAAATCGCGCTGACCATCCTGCTCTCGGCGTTGACGATCATCTTCCTCGTCGTATTGATCGCGCTGAAGGCCTATGGCCTCTACCAGAGCGTGGATTTCCCGATCACTGTGCTGGTCGCGTTGCTGGTCTGCCTGATCCCCACGACGATCGGTGGCTTGCTGAGCGCGATCGGCATCGCCGGCATCGATCGCCTCGTCCAGAAGAACGTCCTGGCGATGAGCGGACGCGCGGTGGAAGCCGCGGGCGACGTGGATGTCCTGCTACTCGACAAGACCGGGACGATCACGCTCGGCAACCGTCAGGCGGTGGACTTTGTCCCGGCGCCGGGGGTGACGGAAAGGCAACTGGCGGAAGCCGCGCAGCTTGCCTCGCTGGCGGACGAAACGCCGGAAGGGCGCAGCATCGTCGTGCTCGCGAAGACAAAGCATGGCCTCCGCGGGGTGGAGCTGCATGAAATGCCGGCGGCGAAATTTGTGCCCTTTACGGCGCAGACACGCATGAGCGGTGTGGATATCAATGGCACCAGTTATCGGAAAGGCGCGGCGAGCTCGATTCGCGAGTGGGTGGGCAAGTTGCCGAAGGAAGTGGAACAGCAGGTCGATGCCATCTCCAGCCAGGGGGGCACACCGCTCGTCGTGGCCACGAAAGAGAAGGCGCTCGGTGTGATTTATCTCAAGGACATCGTCAAGGGTGGTTTGTCCGAGCGCTTCGAGCGTTTCCGGGCGATCGGCATCCGCACGGTCATGATCACCGGCGATAACAAGCTGACCGCCGCGGCCATCGCCAAGGAAGCCGGTGTCGATGACTTCCTGGCGGAGGCGAAGCCGGAACAGAAGCTCGCGCTGATCCGCAAGGAGCAGGAAGCCGGGCACCTGGTGGCGATGACCGGTGATGGCACCAATGACGCGCCGGCACTGGCCCAGGCCGATGTGGGGGTGGCCATGAATACCGGCACCCAGGCGGCCAAGGAAGCCGGCAACATGGTCGATCTGGATTCGAACCCGACCAAGCTGCTCGAGATCGTCGAGATCGGAAAGCAACTGCTCATCACCCGCGGTGCGCTGACGACCTTCAGCATCGCGAATGACGTGGGGAAGTACTTCGCCATCATCCCAGCGATGTTGCTCGGCACTTTCAAGGAGATCGCGCCGCTGAACATCATGCACCTCGCGTCATCGACCAGCGCCATTCTGAGCGCGGTCATCTTCAATGCGCTGATCATCATTCTCCTCATTCCGCTCGCGCTCAAAGGCGTGAAATTCCGCCCGCTCGGCGCGGCGAAGATCCTGCAGCGCAACCTGCTCATCTACGGCGTGGGCGGCGTGATGATTCCGTTTGTCGGCATCAAGGCCATCGACGTCGTGATTACCGCTCTCCATCTCGCTTAAATCCATGAATACCATCGCCAAAGAAAACCTCACCTCCATCCTGGCCACCATCGTGTTCGCCCTGGTCCTCTGCGGCTTCTATCCGCTCGTGGTTTGGGGCGCCGGCCAACTACTCTTCCCGCACCAGGCGAATGGCAGCCTCATCGAGAGCGCGGATCGCCAGATCGTGGGCTCCGAATGGCTCGGCCAGAACTTCACCAGCGCGAAGTATTTTCATCCGCGCCCCTCGGCGGCGGGCACGGGCTACGACGCGGCCAATTCCAGTGGCACCAACCTGGGACCGACTTCGCAGAAGCTCTACGACTCCGTGAAAGCCGCGGTCGAACAATACCGCAAGGAAAACGACCTTTCCGCGGATGTGCTCGTGCCCGGCGATGCCGTGACTTCCAGCGGCAGCGGGCTCGACCCCCACATCAGCGTGAAGAATGCGCTGCTCCAGGCGTCGCGGGTCGCGAAGGAGCGCTCGCTGGGCGAGGACATCGTGAAAGCGGAGATCGAGAAGGCCACGGCGCGTCCTTCGCTAGGCATCTTCGGCGACGCCGGGGTCAATGTCCTGACGCTCAACCTCGCACTCGACAAGCGGTCCGCGAGATGAACCAATTCTTCTGACCCATGCTCGAAGCCGACCCTGCCGCCCGCCCCAGTGCGGATGATTTCCTCGCGATCATCCGGCGGCAGCAAGCCGGCAAATTGAAGCTCTATCTCGGCCCGTGCCCGGGGGTGGGCAAGACTTACTCCATGCTGGTGGAGGGCAATCGCTTGAAAAAGCGCGGGGTCGATGTGGTGATCGGCTATGTCGAGCCGCACGAGCGGCCCGAGACCAGTGCGCAGATCGGCGACCTCGAGATCGTTCCGCCGCGTCTCACGAGCTACCACGGGATCGCGCTGAACGAGATGGATGTGGACGCCGTCATCGCGCGCCATCCCACCGTGGCCCTGGTCGATGAACTGGCGCACACCAATGCGCCCGACAGCAAAAACCGCAAGCGTTACGAGGACGTCGAGGACTTGCTGCGCGCCGGGATCAGCGTCATCAGCACGGTCAATATCCAGCACCTCGAATCGCTCTATAACCTCGTCGAGGAGGCGACCGGCGTGCGGGTGAAAGAGCGCGTCCCCGATGAAGTGCTGACCAAAGCCGACCAGATCGTGAATATCGACCTGCCGGCGGAGGATCTGCAGGAGCGGCTGCAGGCGGGGAAGATTTATCCCAAGGAACGCATCGAGGCGGCACTCGTCAATTTCTTCACGCAAAAGAACCTGACGCGTCTGCGCGAGATGACGCTCACCGAAACGGCCAATTTCCTCGACCGCAAGCAACGCGACTCCGAGAGCGACCAAAATGTCAGCTCGCTCGGCCAGGTCATGGTGGCGATCAGCAGCCAAGGGCCCGATCCCGGGCGCCTCTTGCGCAAGACCGCGCGGCTCGCTTCGCAACTCAATGCGCAATGGTACGCGGTCTACGTTCGCACGCCCGCGGAGTCCGCCGTGCACATCGACGCGGAGGCGCAGCGCCGCGTCAACGACACCCTCGAGACCGCGCAGAAAATGGGCGGGCTCGTCTTTTCGATGAAAGGCGAGAGCGTGGCCAAGGCGCTGGTTTCCTTTGCCCGCGAATATGGCATCACGCACATCGTCGTCGGCCGCCCCGGGCGGAAACGTCTGCGGCACTACTTTCGATCCACCCTCCACGAAGTGCTCCTGCAGGAACTGCCGGAGGTGGATCTCGTCGTGGTGTAAGAAGTCAGGACTGGCGTTGCGCGGGGAGCCGCGCGAGAAATGGGGTGTGTCTCTGCTTCGTTTTCCCCTCACTGCCGTTTTCTTGCTGGCGACGCTGCCGCTGCCGGCGGCGGAAATGGTTCCACCGATGGGCGCGCCGGTGTTCAATCATGTGCGGTTTTTTCCCGCGCCTTCGCGCGAGGAGAACATGGTCGGGGGAAAATTCAGCGGATCGAATGTGTCGGCGACCGAGGGATTTCACGAGCTGGCGGAGATCAAGGAAAAGCCGCGCGAACAGGAATGGACGGATCTTTTTTTCTCGAACAACAAACTTTACCGCTGGCTGCGCTACGACGCGCCGCCCGGTTCGCATGGTTGTATCGCCGAGATGGAATTTTATTCCGGCAAGCGCAAGGTGGACGGCTATCGCTATGGCTCGATCGGTGATCTGAAAGGCAAAGGCTGGCGTTTTGCCTTCGATGGCGACACCAAGACCTGGGTGGAGATGGAAGAGGCCGACGGGCAGTACGCGGGGGTCGATCTCGTCGAGCAAGCCACGGCGCGCATGCCCAAATTCCTGCCGGCACCCGGCGGAGTGGACAAGCCGCTGGAAATGGAACTGACCGAACTCACACCCTACGCGACCGTCCGCTACACGCTCGACGGCTCCATGCCCACGGCGACGACGGGTGAGGTTTACCAGAAGCGGATCAAGCTGGAAAAAACGACCACGGTGATCGCCGCGGCCTTCGTCGAGGGTTGGGCGCCGAGCCCGCCGTTGATCGGCACTTATCTCATCGGCGACGACTTGCCGCCGGGGCTGAACTCGCTGCACATCGGCAATACGCTCACGGACATGACGGCGCAGTTCCCGATTTTCGCCCGCACCGCGGGACGCGAGCATCTCTATCGTACCTTCACGGTCCCCGGCGCGTGGACGAATCAACTCTGGGCCGAGCATACCACGGGGCGGAAACGGGAATGGGGAATCGACTGGGACATCCTGCGCCGCATCGATCACCTGACCTTGCAGCCACGCGATTTCAACATCGCGGAGGAGGCGCAGAGTGACCGGCAGTTTATCGACCTGGTGCGGACGAAGACGCCCGAGGTCCAGCCGTGGCTTTTCGTGGAATGGGTGGAGAAGGAGCGTCCGCGCCCCAGTGACCGCGGCGAAGTGCCGAGCAGCCAGATGACTCAAGTCTTTCCCGCGCTCACATGGGAGGAGTCCATGGGTGCAATGCTGCTCTATGTGGAGGATGTGCGGCGCGCCATCGCGGAGACAGATAAGGGTGGGAAGCGCGTGCGGGTGTTGCCCACGAATCTGGCAATGGGCTGGATCCGCAACATGATCGAGCATGGGCAATTTCCCGGAGCGAAGCCCACGGATTTCTATCCGCTGCTCTTTCGCGACAGCATCCATCCCAGCCCCATGGGTGCCTATCTCGTGGACCTTACTTGGTACGCGGCGTTCTATCGCGAATCGCCCGAGGGAAAAGTGCTGCCCGTCGGGACGAATCTCACCCCGGAACAGGCGACCGTGATGCAGCGGCTCGCGTGGGACGTAATCCAAAACTATCCCGATTGCGGCATCTACGAGGAGGGAAAGTCGCCCACGGGCCCGCCGGAGTTTTCACCGGCCGCACGAGCGATCAAGGACATCACGCGGGTCACGCTTTCGTCGACGACGCCGGGCGCGTGGTTTCGCTACACGCTCGATGGCACCACGCCGACGCGCACCACCGGCTATGTCTATTGCGGGGTGATCAGCGTGCGACCGGGAATGACGGTGAAAGCCGTGGCCTTCAAGAATGGCATGGCCGATAGCGCGGAAGCGGATGCCATGTATTCCGTGGATCGCCCGGCGCCGACGCCCCGCTCCGCAGTCAAATTCACGAAGTAATGCCGCGGCGAGTTACGGCGTATTCTTGAAGCGCGGATCGTCGAAGACGAAGGGCTCCTGCTTGCCGAGCCACACCTGGTAGATGCCGTAGTTCGTCTTGATCGCTTCCTCGAGCATCGTTTTCCACGGGCGATCGGTCACCGCGAGGATGCCGGTGTTTGCCCGTTCGCCGTCGAAGCCCTGGAACCAGCGGCCGGTGACCGATTGGTCGATGAGCGTGAACCATTCGATGCCGACGACGAAGCCGAGCGAAGTGCATTGCTCCACGTAGTTGCGATAGGCGAGTCCGCGTTCCTGCTGCGTGGCCACTTCGCGTCCGCCGGCCAGCCCACTTTCCTTCGAGGCACCCCAGAAAAATTCACTCATCATCATGGGACGTCCGCCGGTCCAGCCGTAGATGCGGCGCAGGAAATCCTTGTCCACGCCGTTCGTATAATAGTTGAACGACATGACATCGAGATATTTGCCGGCGATGCGGCAGAGCTGCTCGTCATTGATCGTGCCCGGTTGCAGTCGGCAGCCGATGAGCAGGTGTTGCGGATCGTGCTTGCGATACGACTCCGTGATGATGCGGAAGTACTCCTCGAGGAAGACGCCGGTGAAGGCGTGCACGTCCTGTTTGGCGGTGGCGGACTTCACGGTGAGCACGCGGTCCTTCAAGTCATCGAAGCTCGCGGCCTCGCTCTCCCACGCGGTGTTATAGGCGGCGATCGTTTGATATTTGTCGCTCAGCCATTGCACGAGACGGCGCTTGCAGGCGTACTTGCCGTCGAACGTCGGCACCATGTGCGGGATGTTTTCATAGATCGGTTCGTTGACGATGAAGTAGCCAATGATGAGCGGATCATCGACGTGGGCCGGCAGCAGTTTCGCCATGTTCTCCTCGAGGCGCGCGCGGTTCTTCTCCTCGAAAGGATCGAACGTCTCGCCGATGCTCGGCAGCCGTGGGATGCCTTCCCACTCGCTGAGCGGCAGGTGCGCGACGCGCGGAAACTGCGCCGCCTTTTGGGTGACTTCGGCGACGGTGGAAAACGCGCCCAAGGAGTTGAATCCCCACTTGCGCAGGCGCGGAATCAGGCGCGCAGCGTAGGTCTCCGGATCGTAGGGCTGCCCGGTTTTACGAATGAGATTCGCCACGTAGAACGAAAGCGCGTTCCCACCGGAGTCCTTTTGGAAAACGGTCGCAAATTCGCCTTCGTGTTTCGGCAGCCATTCGTAGGCGGACTCCCGGCCCTTCACGAGGGTGTAGTCATCGCTGGGATTTGCGCCACACAGGCCGAGGTGAAAGAAGGCGTTGCCCGCGGGATCGACGAGGAACCAGCGATCCTTCTTCTGCTCCACATGGAAGAAGCCCGTGGCCTTGAGGCCGAGTTGCCCGCCGCTCCCCGGCAGCCCGCCGTAAGCATCGCGTTCCGGTGGATGCAGGCTCGCCAGCCAGGTCTCCTCCGCGACTGCGTCAGTCTTGAATTCGTCCTCGCTCTTGATTTTCCCCGGCCACTCTTCGCGTGTCGATTGACCAAACCGATCCACGAGCGGCTTTGCCTGGCCGGCTTCCGCCTTGGTGAGCTTGAGCGTGAAAGCCAGTTCCTTGCGCTCGGCAAGCGGAGTGGCGCAGCGAAATCCAAAGATCGGCCAGTTCCATTCGCGATTGTCGGTGAGCTCGAGGAAGGAGTATTCCGGTGTTTGCAACTCGAGGCTGCCGCCCTCGTAATTCGCAATGAGCAACGCCGGCGCGTGCCCTTGAAAAAGATGCGCGTTGGCCGGTTTTTCCTTGGGAAAAGCGGCGTCCTTCTCGCCGATGTGCCACGTGCCGCCTTGGTTGAAAGCGATCGGGATCAGCATTTCCACCGCCACACTTTTCACGTCCGCCGGGGTGTTCGTCAGTTTCCAAAGTACACGCCCGTCTTCGCCGACGCTGGCGTCGATCCGCCCGCCGCCGTCGTAGGTCAGCGTCGCGGCTTTTCCGGATGGATGCTTTTCCAGAAGTTTGTGCACGGGCTGCTGCGCCGCATCGCGCAGGACGGGATAGGTGAGCGTGAACTTCCCGAGAGTATCAGCGTCGATATCGAGGCCATTCTCCCCGAACCGCAGATCGGCCGCGACGGATTGTTGAATAACGGCGAGAAGAAGCGCGAGAAGAAGAAGAAGAAGTCGGTGCATGGACGGGCAGGGGATGAGATGGCCGGGACGAATGCGGAACAAGCCTTTTGTCCGGCTCGCGCTCCCGGTCAAAATGCCATCCGGAGTTATTTTCACCGCGCGAGGGCAAAGAAAGGAAGGGCTCGCGGCTTTTGCTCCATGCCCCTACGCTCCCGCCTCTCATTCCCCATGTTTATCCCACGCCGCTCTTCCCTGGTCGTCGCCCTGCTCGTGGCGTTGCCCCTTTTTCGGCTTCCGGCCTCGGCGGAAGATCCAGCACCCAAGCCCATCGCCGCCCGGTTGCAACCTTTCGTGGACAGCCATGTCCTCGCCGGCGCCGTCACGCTTGTCGCTTCGCGCGACAAGGTGCTCGACCTGGAAACGGTGGGCTTTGCCGACGTCGCGGCGAAGAAGCCGATGGCCCCGGATGCGCTTTTCTGGATCGCCTCGATGTCCAAGCCGATCACCACCGCCGCTTTCATGATGCTCGTGGACGAAGGCAAGGTGAAGGTCGATGACCCGGTGGAAAAATACCTGCCGGAGTTCAAGGGCCAGATGGTCATCGCCGAGCAGGACGAATCGCACGTGCTGTTGCGCAAGCCGAAGCATCCGATTCTCATTCGCAACATCATGAGCCACACCAGCGGGCTCGCGTTCAAGTCGCCCATCGAAGTGCCCACGCTCGATCTCTTTCCGCTCGCCACGCGCGTGCGCAGCTACGCTTCGCAGCCGCTGCAATTCGAGCCCGAGAGCAAATATCAATACGCCAACGAAGGCATCAATACCGTCGGCCGCATCATCGAAGTCGTCAGCGGGAAGAAGTATGAAGACTTCCTCGACGAGCGCCTCTTCAAGCCGCTCGGCATGAAGGACACGACTTTCTGGCCGGATGCCGGGCAGATCGCGCGTATCGCGAAATCCTACAAGGGGAACAAGGACAAGTCGGACATCGAGGAAACGCCCGTCGGCCAACTGCTGTATCCGCTCGACGACCGCCAGAACCGTTTTCCCATGCCCGCCGGCGGCCTCTTCTCCAGCGCTGCGGACATCGCGCGTTTCGGCCAGATGCTCCTGCGCAATGGTGAATACGATGGCAAACGCTATCTTTCCGACGCGTCGGTGAAACAGATGACCAGTCGCCAGACGCCCGACGCCTTGAAATCAAGCTACGGTTTCGGCTATGCCGTCAATGGCGCGACGTTTGGGCATGGCGGTGCCTACAGCACCAACATTTCCGTCGATCCGCAGCTCGGCCTGGTTCTTGTCTTCATGGTCCAGAACGCCGGCTGGCGGAACGACGACGGCAAAAAGATCCTCCCGGCCTTCACCGAGGCGGCGGTCAAGACCTTCGGGAAGTAGGGATCGGACGGCATGACGCCCTGGCCGCAGAATTACGATCCGTTCGGCAACGCCGTTCTCTCCACGCTGGCCGCGGCGATTCCCGTCGTCCTGTTGCTCGGCGCGGTCGCGGTGTTTCATGTGCGCATTCATCTCGCCGCGCTGGGTGGTCTGCTGGTCGCGCTCGCCTTGGCGATTGGCATTTATCACATGCCCGCGGACATTGCCGCTGCCACCACCGTCTACGGCGCGGCCTTCGGCCTGTTCCCCATCGGCTGGATCATTCTCAACGTCATCTTTCTCTACCAGCTCACCGTCCAGCGCGGGCTCTTCGAAGTGTTGCGCGACAGCCTCGCGCGCGTGGCGCCGGATGCCCGCATCCAGCTCATCCTCATCGCGTTTGCCTTTGGCGCTTTCGTGGAGGGCATGGCCGGCTTCGGCACGCCGGTCGCCATCACCGCCGCGATCCTCATTCAGCTTGGCTTCAAGCCGCTGCACGCCTCCGGCCTCGCGCTCATCGCGAATACCGCGCCTGTGGCCTTCGGCTCGCTCGGCATCCCGATCACCACGCTGGAACAAGTCACCGGCCTCGATGCCCGCCTCGTCTCCGCCATGGTCGGGCGGCAACTACCCTTCTTTTCCTTTCTCATTCCATTCTGGATCGTCGTCGCATTTGCCGGCTGGCGTGGCTTGAAGGGCGTCTGGCCCGCCGCGCTCACCGCCGGGCTCGCCTTCGCCGTCCCGCAATTTCTCGTTTCCAATCTGCACGGTCCCTGGCTGGTCGATATCATCGCCGGCGCGTCGGCCATTGCCGCGACCATTCTCCTTCTCCGCGTCTGGCAGCCGCGCGAGATCATGCGGCTGGAGCGCCCAGCCGACGGCAGCGGCGGTACGGTGGCCACCGCCGACGTAATGCTCGATCGCAAGAAAGTCGTCCAAGCGTGGATGCCTTGGGCCATTCTCACCGCGTTCATTCTCTGCTGGGGACTGCCGCAGACCAAGACCGCGCTCGACAAGATCACCGCACCGAAATTCACCGTGCCGCATCTGCACCTGCGAGTGCAACGCATGCCGCCCGTGGTCCCGCCCAATACCCCGGCGGAAGCCGCGGAGTTTAAGTTCAACTACCTCTCCGCCACCGGCACCGGCATTCTCCTCGCCGCCATCGTCGCCGGTTTCACCATGGGTTTCACGCCCGTCGCCATGCTCCGCGCCTACGGCAAGACGATCTGGCGCGTGCGCTTTTCGCTGCTCACCATCGCGGCCATGCTCGCGCTCGGCAATGTCACCAAGTACGCCGGCACCGATGCCACGCTCGGGCTCGCCCTCGCACACACCGGCACGCTGTATCCCTTTTTCGGCACGCTCCTCGGCTGGCTCGGCGTCGCGCTCACCGGCTCCGATACCGCGTCGAACGTCCTCTTCGGCAGCCTGCAGAAAATCACCGCGCAACAGCTCGGCCTCAGCCCCATCCTCATGGGCGCGGCCAACAGTTCGGGCGGCGTCATGGGCAAAATGGTCGACGCGCAAAGCATCGTCGTCGCCAGCACCGCCACGAATTGGTACGGCCACGAAGGCGCCATCCTGCGCTACGTTTTCTGGCACAGCCTCGCCCTCGCCATCCTCATGGGCATCTTCGTCTATCTGCAGGCCTACATCGCGCCCTTCACCTCGATGGTGGTGAAATAGCCGCCTCAAGGATTTGCCATGATCCGTCGCCGCCATTTCCTCCAGATGCTGGGCGGGGGCGCTTTGCTCGCGGCACACGCACGGGCCGCCGAAGCGCCGCGCAAGCCGCCCTTCCGCGTGCTCTATAGCAACGACACGACGAATCTATTGGGCTGCGCCAGCCCTTGGCGGACAAAGGGTGTGCCGTTCGGGGCGGAGCTGATCGAGGCTTCCGTGGATGAAGTCGCCGGCCTCGTTGACGCGCATTTCCTGCAACCCGGCCTCGGCGAGGTGCCGATGTGGCCGAGCAAGGTGGAGCCGCTCGACGCGCATTACCGCTGGATGCGCGAGACCTACGGCATCGGCCCCGACGCCTTCGGTCAATATGTGCTCGCGGGTGGCGACGTGGTGAAAGTGTTTCTCGACCGCTGCCGCGCACGCGGCCAGGCGGCGTTCATTTCCGTGCGGATGAACGATGCGCACCACAAGGAATTCGTCGATGCAAAACCCGGCGACAACATCGGCGGCAGTCTCGCCATGTCGGTCACGAAATTCTATCGCGACCATCCGGAATACCGCATCGGCAACAAGCTCGGCTCGGCGCAATTTCAGGTCCTCAATTGGGCCATCCCCGAGGTCCGCGCGCACAAGTTCGCCCTGCTGCAAGAGCTCTGCGAGAACTACGACCTCGATGGCCTTGAGCTCGATTTCATGCGGTTCTACAACTACTTCCCGCGCGACCAGACGACGAGCGGGCAGCGCCGCGAGATCATCACCGGTTTCGTCCGCGACGTGCGCGCCTTGCTCGACCGCACCGCCCGCGCCGGTCGCCGCCGCTGGCTCTGCGCACGGATTCCGGGATTTATCAGCGCCCTCGATCCGCTCGGACTCGACGTCGCCGCGCTGGCCGCCGCCGGCCTCGACATGCTCAATCTCTCCGCCAGCTATTTCACCACCCAGCAAATGGAAGTCGCCGCCTTTCGCGCCCTCGCGCCGCAAACGGCGATCTACGTCGAGCTCTGTCACTCCACCTGGAATGGGCCGAAGATGACCGCGGGCTACGACGTCTTTCCCTTCCGCCGCGCCACCGTCGAGCAACTCGAAACTACCGCCCATCTCGGCTACGCGCGCGGCGCCGATGGCGTGAGCCTCTTCAATTTCGCCTACTACCGCGAACACGGCGGCGCGGGGCGCGGCCCCTTCCACGAGCCGCCGTTCACGGTCCTGCCGATCCTCGGCGACCGCGCCAAAGTCGCCGCGTTGCCGCAGCATTGGTTCCTCGCGCCCGGTTGGGAAAATCCCTTCGCCAAGCCTGCCACACTCCCGCGCAAACTGAAATCGGGAGAGACGACCAAGTTCACCCTCGACCTCGCACCCCCTGTCGGCGGCTGGAAAAAAGACGCCCGCCTGCGTGTGCAGACGCTCGCGCCGATGCCGCCCGGACAACTCGCCGTGAAACTCAACGGCACCCAGCTCCCGCCGGGCGGCGACATCGCCGAGCCTTTCCCCAACCCCGACCCACCGCTCCTCGGCGCTCCTGAGACGCTGGCTGCATGGATTGCGCCGAAGTCGCTGCTGCGCGATGGCCCAAACGAGGTGATCGTCGCCCTCGAATCTGGGGGACCCATTGAACTCGTTTTTCTCGACTTGAGCGTTCCGTAACCCCGCCGGCCCTGCGCTATCCCGACACCGCCATCTCCGGCCCTTCCACTGGCACCGGAATCTGCACCACCGCGCCGTCGCCGCCCATTTCCGCCGTGCCGGCCCGGGCAAATTTGTTCCACCCCACCGCCGTACCGGCGAGCGCGGCGAAGAACGCTTTGACGACGACGTACCACATGAAGGGGTGATACCCCAGCCGTTGCAGCGGAAGCCACGGCAGCAACCTCGGATTTCCCCCGCCGGTGATGACCGCGAGGATCGCGGCGACCGATTCGGTGGCCAGCATGAGCAGGGCGAAGAGCGCGACCTTGCTCCCGTGGCCGGTGAAGATCGAATAAAACATCAGCACATCCACAAACGGCGAGAGCAGCGGCAGGAGCACCTGGTGCAGCCACTGGATCGGCAGCGCCACCCGGCCCAGCGCCCCGTAGCGGCCCAGCGCGTCGCGATGTTTCCACAGGCATTGGAACGTGCCGTAGGCCCAGCGGAAGCGCTGCCGCAGGAAACTGCGCAACGTATTCGGCGCCTCGGTATAGGCCACGGCCTCGCTGTCATTCACGATCCGCCAGCCGCCGCGCAGCAGTTGCCACGTCATGTCCATGTCTTCGTTCAGCGTGTCGGGCGAGAAGCCGCCCAGCGCCATGATCGCCGAGCGCCGCACCGCACCGGCCGCACCGGCGATCACGGGAATGCAATTGATGAGATCGAAGCCGCGGCGGTCGAAGTTCTGGCAGGTGCTGTATTCCAAGGCCTGCCAGCGGGTGAGAATGTTGTCCGAGGCATTGCCGATGCGCACGCCGGCCGCCACTGCGCCCACGCGGTCATCGCCAAAATGCCGCACCAGCATGTGTACCGCATTCGGCGGGAAAAGCGTGTCCGCATCCGCCAGCATGATGATCTCGCCGCTGGCCTCGCCGAGCGCATTGTTCATCGCGGCCATCTTGCCGGAGTTGGGCTGGTCGAGGATGGTGATGCGCGCATTGCTGCCGAAGTTCTCGTACAGAAGTTCGAGCGTCGCATCCGTGCTCCCATCGTTCACCACCACGATGTCGAGATCCCGATAATTCGACCGCAGCAAACTCTCGACGGAACGAACGATGACCTTCTCCTCGTTGTAAGCCGCCATGATCGCCGTCACGCGCGGGGCGTATCCCTCGCGGAAGCGCCGGCGCTTTTCCCGCGGCCATTGGATGAGCACGAGGACGAGCAGGAACAAGACGCGGCAGAGCCCAAAGAAAGTCGCGATCAGGAACAGAATCCCGAGGAGCCGCTGGACGGGAAAACCGAGGAAATAGATCACCCGGTCGCCATTCACCATGTTCGCCTCGAGCGGTGCGATCGGCGGCATGAACGCTTCTCGCGGCAACCCGCTCAACTCGGAAAGGCTGACGAACGTGTAGCCCATCGCGCGCAGCTCAGTGATCATTTGCGGCAGCGCCGCGACCGTCAGGCTGCGGTTCCCGCCGGCATCGTGCAGGAGCACGATGTGTCCTTGCTGCCGCGCGCGAATCACGCGATTCACCAGGTCCTCCGGCGTGCGCAATTGCCGCACCCGCGTGCCTTGCACCCCCGGCTTGAGCATCGTCAGTTCCCAATCGCTCGGGATGATTCCTTCGCCCACCGTGAGATAACCCGCGCTCGCCGCCCGCACCAGCGGCACCACCTCGGTGGCTTCGCGCGGGTCCGGATTGCCGCCGTAGGGCGGACGAAAGAGCACCGTCGAGCGGCCCGTCGTCACCTCGATGATCCGCTGCGTCGCCGCCAGTTCCATGTCCTGTTGGAAAGCGGAGAGCTTCGCCAAATCGGGATGCGAAAAGGTGTGGTTGCCGATCTCGTGCCCTTCCTGCGCCATGCGCCGCACGAGCGCCGGATGCGTCTCGGCATTTTTGCCCACGACGAAGAACACCGCGGGCACGTGATATTGTTTCAAGACATCGAGGATCTGCGGCGTGAAGACCGGATCCGGCCCGTCATCAAACGTGAGCACGAGCCGCCAATCGGTCGCCGGATCGCCGCCGCCCATACGGCGGAACTCGCAAGCGGGCGCGTGCCCCGCTTCCTCCACCACGCGCGGCGCGAGAATCTCGCCCTGGCCCTCGAAGCGCACCGGCATCTGCGCGATCTTTTCGTCGCTCATCGCGGCCGGTTCCGTGCGCATCCGCCCGGGAAGCCGCGTTTCATCCAGCGCCGGGCGTTCGAGCAGACTTTGGAGGACCCACACCGACGCGGCGCAGAGGAAGAAGAACGCGAAGATCAGCGCGCACTTCAGCCATCGCTGGCGGCGCCCCGTGGGGTCATGAAATATGGGGTGGACTGACTTTCGCATGCGACTTTTCCCACCGGGGAGGAGGGGCTGATTCATTTCTAAACTCGGGGCCGAAAAGCAACGCGCAGGGGCGTGAATTCCGGGCGGCGAGAGTTTCCAGATTGCCTTGCGCTGGCAAGGTATTTCGCGTTTCCACGTAAGCACCGGATGGGGCGGTCCGGCACAGGCCCGGAGGGCCGAGCGAGATTAGCCGGTTGGCCTCAGCCACCGGACTAGACACCGCACCCGCTCCGCCCCGGAGGGCGCGGCAGAATT
>NZ_JBDUCX010000354.1:0-4953 GCF_040003245.1 Chthoniobacter sp. | reverse complement strand
ATCTGCGCGCCGCGATCGGCGGCCTCGGCGGTCTTGGCCAGCGCCTTGGCGAGATTCTCGCGCGGCTCGGCGGAGCAGCGCATCTGGACGAGAGCGAGGGTGACTTTGGAAGACGGCATGCGAAGAGAAAAAGGATGCGTCACGCTCCGCACAAGCGAAGCGTTCTTGCGTGAAAAGTGTGTGACGCGCCGCGCGGAATGCAACCCGCGAAATTCGGATGCGCGAAAGCGAAAGTAACGAACTACTTGACGGAACTGGCCTGCACAACCGAGCGAAGCGAGATAGTGCCGCTCATTTACTTAATGGAACTGGCCGGCACAATCTTGACGCTCTCCAGCGCCACGCGATTTACGGGTCGGCTGTGCTCGCGGCCAGCCGTCTCCACGTCACCGAGCTTGCGGAGGACGTCCTCGCCTTTGATCAATTTGCCGAAGGCCGTGTACTTCCCGTCGAGCGCCGGAGTGGGCCCGAGGCAGATGAAAAACTGGCAGCTCGCCGAGTCGGGATCCGCGGCGCGGGCCATGGAGAGGACACCGAGCTCATGATGCCGGTCGTTGAACTCCGCCTTCACGCGCTCGTCTGCATGGCCGGTGCCCCAGGCTGCTTCCTGGGTCGGGTCTTTCGTCAGCGGATCGCCGCCCTGGATCATGAAGCCCTTGATGATGCGGTGAAACGCCGTGCCGTCGTAGAAGCCAGACTTCGCGAGTTTGATGAAATTCGCCACGGTCTTCGGCGCCACGTCCGGCCAGAACTCGACGACCATTTCGCCCGCCGAGGTTTTCAACACGGCGACTTCCTTGTCTGCCGCGCGTGCGGGAGTGAGAGCGATCGCGCCGAGGGTGCAGGCGAGGAGAAGAGAAAAGAGGGGTTGCTTCATGCGGGGAACATCAGCGCGGCTCTCCAGTGCTGTCACGCGGAAAAATTATCGGCGGCTACTCGTAGCGGCGCGAGACCAGGCGGCGAATGGAGGGGAGCGAGAACAAGCCCCAAGTGATGAGGGCGTACAAGATGGGCCCGCTCAGCATCCCCAGCGCAAAGATCCAGCTCGAGAGGATCAACTCCATGTATCTGGGCAGGACGATGCAACTTGCCACCACCCGAATCAGCATGATCGCCACCAAAAGATACCGCGCCCAAAATTGCCGGAACCAGATCCCGGCGAGGAGCGACGTGATCACGATGCCGACGGGGACTTCGTGCAGCAGGAAATCCTGCTTCTCGTAGGACGGCGTGAACAAAAAATTCACCAGGTTGAAGGCGAAGAGCGAGAGGAAGATCAGGACGAGATAAAGCCGGCCGCGCATCGGGCCGCGGCGTGCGCGCCGACGGCCGGAGGGCAAATGCAGGGTGTCTTCCATGAGGTTATGCGGAGATGGATGAGGCTACGGCCATGCCGGAGAGCCATTGCAGGACAGATGCCTTGCTAGAAAAACCGTGTGCCTCCATCGGACAAACATTTCTGCCAGTGACCGCGGAAAATGTCCACCTCCGACGTGGAAGACCTTCCCGGTCCGGGGGCAGGCCAAACGCGCCACCTCTTCCATCCGTAAACACTCTGTTTTCTGGAAAAAAGTGCGTTGGCGCCGGCCAGCCTTGGATCGCGGTCGAAGTGCGCCGCCGGGAGCGCAGAAATTTCGCGAGTCGGAAAATCATTTGCCAACTGCCGATAGCGCGAGCATCGTCGCCGCCCCTATGAAAGACATTCGCCTCATTCTTAAGACCTCCCGCGGCAATATCGAAGGCACTATTTTCGCCTCGAAGGTGCCCATGACGGCCGCCAATTTTCTCAACCTCGCCAAGCGCGGTTTTTACAACGACGTCAAGTTTCACCGGGTGATCCCGAATTTCATGATCCAGGGCGGCGATCCGACGGGGACGGGGATGGGCGGTCCCGGTTACAAGTTCGGCGACGAGATTCATCCCTCGCTCAAGCACACCAAGCCGGGATTGTTCTCGATGGCCAATGCCGGCCCCGGCACCAATGGCAGCCAGTTTTTCGTCACGCACGTGCCCTGCACGTGGCTCGATGGCAAGCACGCCGTCTTCGGCGAAGTGACCAAGGGACAGGACATCGTGAACGCCATCCAGCAGGGCGACAAAATCCTCGAGATCGAGATCCTCGATCCCACCGACGAGCTCTTCACCGCCCAGAAGGCGCAGCTCGATAAGTGGAATGCGGTGCTGAAGTAGGGGCGAAGACTCGCGGGACCACCGCGTTGGTGAATGTCGTACTCCGAACGGCCGGGCACACGGCCGTCGGAGGCATGCCGTTTTGTAGCTAGGGCGAACGCTGAAGGCCCGGCGATTCATGCCGCAGCCTGGGTGGGATGGGGAATGTCGAGAATCTCTCTCCACCGCGCTTCTTTTTGTGCTTCGGTCAAAAGCGGGCTGATGCGCACCAGATTTTCCGGTCGGGGCACCCCGGCGATTTTCTCTTCGGCGCTGGCGTCCGGATGCCGAGGGGCAGAATGCACTCCCGCTTCGGGACTGCTCTGCTTTTTTACCCCATCGCGCTTGCTCGCCCTGCGTTTCATCTCCGCCTGCTCGCGCTGGAAGTGGAGCTTTTGGCGCTGCAACTCCGTCCGCTCGTGTTCGATTTGCAACCGTTCGGCCTCGTGCTCGGCGCGGCGCATCTTCATGAGGTCGGTGCAGAACTGCCGCTGCCTGCGCCAGGCAGCCTCGCCTTCCATGGACTCGATCTCGCGGGTGGACCTCACCAGACGGGAGGTCATCCACAGGTTGAGGACCTCGGTCATGGGCATCCGGCTTTGTCCTTTGGCTTTCAGCTCCTCGCCGTGCTCGTAGAGATGCTCGGCGAGAATGAGGGCTTCCTGATAGCGGAGCCAGTCCTGATAGCCGCCGTTCTTCCACTGGGAGAGGTTGTGCTCGCTGACGGGGTGGCCGTCGAACTCGGCCCGCACGAAGGCCTGCACTTCCGGCAAGCCGTTGAGCCAAGGGACGAGGGACTTGGCGGTGGCGCCCGCGTCCAGGCGCTGGTTGATTTCTTCGCGGACCGGCTTGGGCAGCCGGGCGATCTTGCCGCAACGGTTTGGGTTACTCATGGGTGCGATTGGGTGCGATTTCCAGTGTAGGAGAAGTGCCAGAAGCCAGATAACGAGAGCCTAGTGGCGGCACAGCCTGTGTGGGGGCTGGGATCCTCGGCTAGGACTCTTTCTGCGGTCGCAAATGAGTATTTGAGCATTATTGAATTCATATTTTGAATATATGACAGCTCAAATAAATGGCGTCAAATGAAAATTTACCAGAGTGAGGGCGCTGATTTCTCGTGGCAAAATTTCAGCTCGGAATTGAGGCGGAAGGATTCGCGCCAAGGCCGCCAAGGCCGCCAAGGTCCGAATTCTTGAAGTCTTGGCGAGCTTGGCGTCCTTGGCGCGACCGCCGCTTGAACTGATGTGGAAGTGAACCGCCCCTGAGCATTTAAGATTTGGCGGATGCGATTGGGCCGCCCACACTACGCGGCATGGGGTCCGACTTTCCCATTTCCCCTCCCCGGATTATTGCCATGAGCGGTGCCCGCACATTCATTTTCGCGCTCCTGATCGCGTCCGCGGCGGCGACGACATCGGTTTCGGCGTCACTCTCCGACGAACAGAAAAACACCGTGGATTTCTATGTCCACAGGCTGGGTGAGCACCCGCAAATGTTACTCGGTTTTGAAAACGAAGCGGTTAAGGAAATCGCCGAACGGTGGACCGCGGCCACCGATTATCCCTCCAGGAGCTTGCTGGGCGGAGCACTGGTCAATTCGCTACTCAATGGGACGAAGATCTCCCCGGAGACTGCCAAATTCGCGAAAATGCGGCTCTACGAGCGGCTTTTGGATCCAGACCCAAAGGTCCGCATGGATACCGCTGGTATCGTCGGCTGGATGGATCAGCGGGAATCTCTGAAGAGGATTGCTCCCCTATTAAAGGACCCACATCAAGGGGTTCGAATGGCGGCTGCGTCGGTCTTCGGCGGAGTAGGCAACCTGGAGGATGCGCGTTTCTTGGAAGGCGTTTTGAATGAGCGGCGGAAGAATTTGACCGAAGCTGAAATCAAAAGTGACGCCAGTTTCGCCGAGGGGGACCAAGCCCTTGCAGAGATCAAAAAGCACGCCGCAGATCCGAATTACAAATTCAAGGCGGTGCCGAAGTATTTCGGTAGCTGTGTATCCCCTCCGGCGAAGCCGGTGAATGCCGGAAAATAGCGGCTGGTCGCCCGGTGTCACGAGCGCTAACGGCAAGCATGCTTCGGGAGGAATCCTGAAATCCTGCCAATCCTGTAATCCTGTCTGAAAATGAAAGACAGGATTAACCAGATTTTCAGGATTCACAGGATTACGCCGCATGCATTAGCGACGGTCGTCCCCTTGTTCGACCGGCATTCCATTCTCCATCACCGGTGATCTTGAATGTGGATTCAGCCTACGCCACGACGCGGAGTTGGATGGTGTCGAAGCGCTCTTCACCGGCGAGCATGTCGCTGACGATGATGAGGTGGTCGCCCTGTTTGGCCAGGCCGGCTTCGAGGAGGGTGTTGATCGCGGAGCCGATGGTCCGATTCGGATTCGGATCGAAGGACAGGTAGTGGGGAAAAGTGCCCCAGTTGATGATCAGTTTGCGGCAGACCTCGTAGGTCGGTGAGAAGGCGTAGATCGGTGCAGTCGGGCGCAGGTTCGAGACGTAGTCGGCCATCGTTCCGCGGCGGGTGAAGACGACGATCTTCGAGTCCGGCAGCGAATTGGCGAGCGAGACGGCGGAGCGCACGGTTTTTTGCCGATCGTCCTCCAGCACCGCATCCTCGCCGTAGCCGGCGCCGCCGCTCGCCTCGATGCGCTTGGCGACCTTGTGCATGACTTCCACGCATTTCACCGGGTATTTTCCCACGGTGGTTTCGCCGCTGAGCATGATGGCGTCGGCCTGTTCGAAGACGGCATTGGCCACGTCGGTG
>NZ_JBDUCX010000353.1:0-4961 GCF_040003245.1 Chthoniobacter sp. | reverse complement strand
TCTTGTATTCGTGGTGCTGGCTGATGGGACCGGCGTAGGCGGAGGACTTGAGGTGCGTGAGGAAGCTTTGATGCACGGTGCCCTCGCCGAAGTTGCACCAGAGGGGCTCCCAGCCCTTGGCGCCCTTTTCCCAGCGAAAATCCTTGAGGTAGACGGCCACGTAGAACGGCTCGAGCAGGCGTGCCTGAATGGGCCACGAAAGGCCGCCCTCGAGGGTGGCGTGGCCGATGTCGAAGCAGACGCCGATGTCGCGCGGATCGAGATCCTTGACCATCGTCCAGATGTCCCACAACGGTGCGCCTACCATGTCCGCCCCGGAATGGTTTTGCCAGCCGCCTTGCAGGCCGAGTTCGTGATTGAGCGCGGCGAGGTCCTTGAGCGCGGCGCCGACTTCACGCACGGTCTCGGGAACGGGTTTGTCGGCGGTGTATTTGACGAAGCCGAAGCGATATTTCTTGATGCCGAGCTTGGCGGCGGTGCGGAGGACTTTCTCGGCGAGCGGATCGATTTTCGTGATCTCGGTGGTGATCATGGTGACTTCCTTGCCGCGCTTTTTCAGCGCCTCGACCATCTTCGGCAGATCTTCTTCGACGCGCTCGGGGGCGATCTGGCCGGCCTTGGTGCGGACGGGGCACTCGATGCCGTCCCAGCCGATATCGGTCACGAGATCGGCCGTCTCGTCGGGGCCGAGTTTCGCGAAGGGTTTGCTGAAGGCGATGATCTTGAAGCGCGCGGCGGATTCGGCGCGGGCGAAGCTGGGCGCGACGGCGGTGAGCGCGGTGGCGAGGGCGGCCTTGGTGACGAAGTCGCGGCGGGTGATCGGGGAGGGAGTGTTCATGGGTAAGAGAGAACGGTATGGTCGGCGGAGGCGTTCGGAAATCCCGAATTTGCACCGTCGCGCTGCAAAATCGAAACGGGCCACACTCCGGATGGGAGGCGGCCCGTGAATTCGATAGATGCGGCTGGACTAGGCGCCCATACCGTCCTCGAAGCTGCCGCCGGCGGGCGTGATGAGGAGATGGTCGCGGACGTAGGCGATGCCATTAGCGCTGGTGGAGTCGAGGTCGCGATGCGCGCTCTCGGCCTCGACCACGAGCGGGGCGGTCTTGGTGCCGTGGAGCTGGCAGTAACGGCTCGGGAAACCGACCATGAGCAGCAGCTCGACATAGCGGTTCATATTGAGGTCGCCGCTCGGGAGGTCGGTGAACTGCATGGCGCGGGCGGTCCAGTTCGGCTCCATGGTGCGCAACGGGAATCCGGCGCGGATGGTGAAGTTCTTGATGTGAGCGGCGTAGATGTATTGGCCGACCTTGAGGAAGCGCGTCTCCCACGATTCGCCTTCCCAGCAGTGCGACGGATCGGCGTTCACGGCCATGGTCTCGTCGTTGCCGGTGATCTTCACCAAGTTGAGGAAATCGTCAGCCGTGGGGGCGGCGGTGCCGGGATGAATCTCGTGGCAGAGCTTGATGCCGAGCTTGCGCGCGTGGTCGCGGATTTTCTTCGTCTTCTTCACGAAGCGGTCGTTGCCTTCCTTGATCAAGTCGTAGCCCGGGCCGGCCCAGAATCCCCAGGGATAGCCGGTGGCGATCTCCCAGCCATAAGCGGTGCCCCAGAACATCGGCATGACCTTCAAGCCGAGATCGGCAATGAGATCGAGGAGCTTGAGAATGTATGTCTCCGCCCACTTTTCGATTTCGGCGGGCGATTTCTTTGCGATGTCCGCGGGGATAAACGGGCGGATGGTCGGGGACCCGGTCCAGGCCGTGGTGTGGACCCAGATCGGGCAGTGGCCGCTGACGCCGTCGATGGAGAGACCGGCGTCGGCGAAGGCGGCTTTGATCTCCTTGGCGGACTTGAAGAGCTTGCCGCCGTGGAGCATGTAGTTGCTGGGCTGCGCGCCGCTCGCGCCGCTGCGCTTCGCGTAGGCGAGGAAGTCGGGGAGGGACTTGGCACCGTGCTGGGCGCCTTCGATGGAGGGATGGTAGCAGGACATGGTGGAAGAGGAGGTGAAGGAGCTATTCGTCTAGCGGAGAGCGGGTGGGGGGTGCAATAGGAATGGAAGATTGCAGATGGAATATGGAAAAGGAATGGGAGATTGCAGATGGAAAATGGAAAACGGAAGATCGCTCTTCTGACCCATGCTCGAAGACGTCGAACGCATTCTCTTTCACGAACAAACCATCCTCTCCCGGCTCGATGAGCTGGCGCGGGACATCACCGAGGTCTATCGCGGGCAGGAGTTGACCGTGATCGCGGTGCTCAATGGCTCGCTCATTTTCGCGGCGGATTTATTGCGGCGCATCCCGTTGCCGCTGAAGCTGGATTGCCTGGGCGTGGCCAGCTACCATGGAGGCACAGAGAGCACTGGGGTGGTGACGTTCGACCAGGTATCCATCCCGGACATCGCCGGGCGGCATGTGCTCGTGATCGACGATATCCTCGATAGCGGCCGCACGCTGCACGCCATCTGTGCGCGCCTGCGGAGCGAAGCGCAGCCTGCGAGCTTGCGCATTTGCGTGCTGCTGCGGAAACGCGTCGTCCGCGCGCAGGCGATGGAGGCGGACTTTGTTGGCTTCGATATCGACGGGGAGTTTGTCATCGGCTACGGGTTGGATTATCAGGAGCGCTACCGCAACCTGCCATTCGTCGGGGTGCTCAAGCGGGAGGTGTTTGAGGGTTCACTTGCCTCTGCGCCAGACAAAGAGTAAAGTTCGTTCCAATTATGAATACGGGTCGGAACCTCGAACCGGCAATGAACCTGGCGGAGCACTCGCGAGCGGCGGCACGCGAGACGATGATGAGAGAGATTGAGGAACTGCGCAAAGACGTCGATCGCCTGCTGCTGATTAATGAGGCGATTTGGCGAATCGCGAAAGAGCGGCTCAACTGCTCAGACGCGGATTTGGTGCAGCGCATCCACGACATCGATCTCGAGGATGGGCACTTGGACGGACGCAAGGCGCCTTCGCCACCACGCGCCTGCCCGCATTGCGAGCGCCCGCTCAGCAAGCATCGCCCAAGCTGTGTATTCTGCGGCAAGCCCGTGGAATTCCTGCCATTCGAGCGCTGACTCGCAACCAGCTCAAAGCTGATTGTAGATGATCTCCAGCGTGATCACGCTGTAGGCGGTGACGAGCACAGGATCTTTTTCCATCCAGCGCGCGGTATCGTTGACCCAGGATCCGTTGCCAGCCTGGAGCTCGATGAGCTTGAGCGCCATGTCGTGGGCCCAATCGGCTTTTTTTCCGTTGGCGGCGGGCATCTCGCGGACCTTGGCGGTGGCGAGACCCTTCGCGGCGAGGTGGTAGTAGTAGTAGAGACCGGCGCGGCCGAGGCCGGGATTTTCCTCGAGGGTGTAGTTCTTTTGCAGCCAATCGAGCGCGCTGGTGATGCGCGGGTCATCCGGCTGGAGATCGGCGTAGATGTAGCTGAGCAGGCCGGCGTAACTCATGGTGCCGTAGCTGCGGAGCGCTTTCTTGCCATTAGGCAGGTCCTGTTCGCCGGCGTTGCTCGAGCCGGGGTAGTAGATGAAGCCGCCCTTGTTGGCGGCATCGTCGCTCGCCCAAGGCTGCTTATTGTGGGACGGCAGGTTCTGGCAGCGGCTGATGAATTCGATCGCGGCCTGCCAGTCGAGTTCCTTGCCCGCGGCGATTTCCGTGGTGGGATGCGTGTTCTTGTAAGCACGCAACGCTTCCAGGGCGATGACCGTATTGTCGAGATCGGGGTGCGCCCGCTTCGGACTCACGCCCGTGGTGCCGTAGCCGATCCCGCCATTGACCTCGGGCTTGGTCATGTTCGTCGCCTGCATGCCGGCGATGAAATCGCGCGCGCGGGCCAGAGTGAGCTCGTCCTTGGGATCGCCGGTGTTGAGCAAAGCCATGAGGCAGACGGAGGTGTTGTAATTGGCCAGGCCCGTGGTGTAGATGCCCCCATCGGGCTGCACCTTGCTGCGGAGGAAGGTGTAGCCTTTCTGCAAAACGTCGGAGTATTGGGTGGCGGCCTTGCCGGCGGGCTCGCGGTAAAAGGCGATGAGCGGCAGCGCAGTCAGGGCGGGATGCTCGGCGGACGGGTCGCCGTTTTCGGGATTGGCGATCGAGCCGTCCTCTTTCTGCTGTTGCTTGAGCCAGGCGAGCCCTTTGTCGATGGCGAGGAGGACTTCGTTGCGGACGGAGAGATTGGCTTCCTTGCGCGGGGGCGGTTCCGCGGCAAAGAGCGTGGAGGAAAGAAAAAGCGCGAGGCAGAGGAGCAGGTTTTTCATGGGGCTTTGGCTTTGGCGACAGCGTCGGGCAGCAGAGTGATGACGACATCCACCGGCGTTTTGACCGCGGGGACGGCCTTGGTGTTCACCGCCCAAATCTGATCGTTATCATTACCCTTGCGCGGGTTGTTAATCAAGGCGGCGGGATAGGTGACGAGCGCGGCGTGCGCGCCTTCCAGTTGGGCGAGGAAATGGCCGTCGTTGAACATGGAACCGTTGTAAATCCACGGGCCGCGCTCCACCGCCTTCTTGGTTTCGGTGTTGATCATCCAGTCCTCGACGGGGCCGCTCTTTTCCGCGTCGCCCGCTTTCCAGCGGACGGTGATGGTGATGGCATCGCCCTTCAGCTTGGGGGCCGTTTTCAGGAACTTCGAGTCGATCTGCGCCGGGGGCAGGTCGCCTTCTTGCTTTCCCGCGCCCTTGGCGCCGAGCAGCAGCATGGCAAAATGCAGATCGCTGGGGGCGACGTCGCTCACGAGCAGGCTTTCGTGGGTGTTGCCTTGCTCGGTGACGAGCAGGTACTCCAGATTGCCTTCGGTCATGTTCATCACGGCGGGGAAAGTGACGGTGCGCGCTTTCTGGTCGAGCCGGATCTGGCCGATCTCGTAAACGCCCGGGCTGACCTCGCGCATGACCGGAGACGCCGGGGGCGGCTCGTTCTGGGCCTGAGCCGTGGCCAAGAGGGCCAGGACACCAAGCAGGA
>NZ_JBDUCX010000143.1:0-16823 GCF_040003245.1 Chthoniobacter sp. | reverse complement strand
GAGCATCCCTTTCAAGGCGAGCCAGCCGAAGCCGGCGGAAACCGTGCGCAGCAAATCGCGACGGGTGAACATCTGCGGCAGGACGCCGGAGCAATCGTAGGGTCTGAGGTTCATAGGAGGATTATTTGAGGTAGCGGAATTCGGCACAGGCAAAGAGGGCCTGGCAAAAGGTGCTCCAGGAAAGCAGCGCGGCGTCGTCCACCTTGCCGGCTTTCACTGACAGCAATCCGCGGCCCTCGCTCAAGAGATACTGCTCCGCCCGCGTGCGCTCGGCGTCGCTCGGCGGCCGGCCGAGCGCGTACTCGTAGGCCAGGGCGATGCGTTGCGCGTGCGGCAACGGCTGGGCGAGAATGCGCTTCGCCCTGGCGGTGGATTGATCGCGGACGAAGCTATTGTTCAGCAGGTAGAGCGCTTGCACCGGCACGTTGGTCACGTCGCGCGTCGCCACCACGAGGCTGGGCTCGGCGAAGTCGAAAATATCCAGCACCTCGGGCACGAAGTCGCGGACCACCGGGAGATACACACTGCGGTAGTTGGCCGTGATTTGCGAAAAGCGCTCCGGCACCAGCCCCTTGCCGATGAAACCGCCCCCGGCAATCGCCACCGCCGAGCCGCGCGGCGGCTGCGTCTGCAACTGACCGCTGGCCGAGAGCAACGCGTCGCGAATCGCCTCCGCATCGAGGCGGCGCGGCGACGCGCGCCACAGCAGCCGGTTTTCGGGATCGATTTCGTTTGCCGCGGAATCGTGCACGCTGCTCAGTTGATAGGTGTGACTCAGCACCAGCGACCGCACGAGTTTCTTCACCGACCACCCATCGCGCATGAATTGCACGGCGAGCGCGTCGAGCAGCTCGGGGTTGCTGGGCTTTTCACCAGTCGCGCCGAAGTTATCCGCCGTCCGCACCAGCCCCTGGCCGAAAAGGCTCGCCCAGACGCGATTCGCCGCCACGCGCGCGATGAGCGGATTCGTCGGCGCGGTGAGCCACTGCGCAAGCTCGAGGCGTCCGCTGCCGTTCGTGGCGATCGTCGGCGCATCCCCAGGCGATAGCACGGTGAGCATCCCGCGCGGGACGATGTCGCCGGGTTGGGCCACTTCGCCGCGCACGAGCAGATGGCAATTCGTCGTGTGGCCGTCCTGCACGCCCATGACCTCTCCTACCCCGGCGACGGTCCCCGCCGCGGCTGCCGTGGCCGGCTGCTGCTGGCCTTTCTTTTTCTTCTTCTTCGGATTTTCCCGGGGATTCGGTACGTCCACCGCGACTCGCGGCGCCGGTTCCTCGGCGGCCAGTTGTTCGGTCGCGGGCGGCAGCGGGATCAGGGTCGAGGCGTTGCGGTTTTTGATGCCGGTCCCGCCCGTGCCGTAAAAGGTCAGCGAGCTGCGGAAGATCCCCGCCATGGCGTAGTATTCCTTCTGCGGCACCGGATCGAATTTGTGATCGTGGCAGCGGGCGCACGCCACGGTGAGCCCGAGCACCGCGCGCGAGGTCGTGTCGATCTGCTCATCGACCATGTCCATCTGGAACTGTTCGGTGTTCTTCTCCTGGAGGCTCTTCGGCCCGAGCGCGAGAAAACCGGTGGCCGTCAAATGGGCGGCGTGTTCGGCGCCATTCTTCGCCGGCAATAGATCACCGGCGATCTGCTCGCGGATGAATTCGTCGTAGGGCACGTCCGCATTCACCGCCGCGATCACCCAGTCGCGATACCGCCACGCCTCGGGATAGGTGAAGTTGCGCTCCTTGCCCGTGCTCTCGGCGAAACGCGCCACGTCCAGCCAGTGCCGTCCCCAGCGCTCGCCGAATTGCGGGGAGGCGAGCAGGGCGTCGACCAGCTTCGTATACGCGTCCGGCGACTTATCCCGCAAGAACGCCTCGACCTGTTGCGGCGTCGGCGGCAGCCCGATGAGATCGAAATACACACGCCGGACCAACACCAACCGGTCGGCGTCCGCCACTGGCTGCAGCTTCTGCGCTTCCTGCGCCTCGAGGATGTAGCGATCCACATCGGTGCGCGGCCAGGCGGTGTCTTTCACCTCGGGCGCAGGCGCGGCCTTGGGCGCCTGGAAGGCCCACAGCGTGGCCTTCGCCTCCTTCGGATCGAGCACCTTTTTCACCACCACCTTGGCCTCGCCATCGCGTGGGTCCGGTGCGCCCATCGCAATCCACTTTTCGAAATCGGCGATCACGTTGTCCGGCAGCTTGCCGCCATCCTTCTCCGGCGGCATGCGCAGGTCCTTGTCCTGCCAGTGCAGCGCCTTGACGAGAAGGCTCTCCTTTACGACTCCCGGCACGACCGCATGTCCGCTGTCGCCCCCGGCGCGAATCCCCTCGCGCGTGTCGAGCAGCAGCCCGCCCTTCACTTTCTCCGACTGCGCGGAGTGGCACTTGTAGCATTTGTCCGCGAGCACGGGGCGGATGCTCTTTTCAAAGAAGGCCAGTTGATCGGCCGTCGGTTGGGCCATGGGATCGGGCGCCAAGGCAGCGAAACCGGCAGCAGCCGTCGCGAAGAGCGAAGTCCACAAGATGACAAGCGAGCGCAGGGGCATGGCGGGAAGGGGCATCACAGGATTAACAGCGCGAGAGGCGGGAATTCGGACAATGAGCCTCCCCCAACAGCCAATTCGCCCCGGATGGAGGTGAAAATTTGCGAGTGGGATCCGGTGGGATCGACTGGGATTTCCAGAGTAAGTGACTCGCGAGTACGGTGGGATTCCGGCGGGAGAACCGGCTGATACCCCTCGTTGCCAACGCCGCGCCTATTCGCGGCCGGGCCTCGGTGCGATTGGGTGCGATTCCAGAGTAAATGTCGTTCCCCGTAGCCAAGCTATGTCGAGCACGAGTAAACGAGAAAACTGAGGTCCAAATTTGCGGGTGGGATTTGGTGGGATCGACTGGGATCTCCAGAGTAAACGACTCCGCGAATGGGGTGGGATCCCAGTCGATATACCTGTGGGTCTGTGTTTCACGTAGCGAGTTCATGTTCACGGTCCGGATTGCATCGAATTCCTGTCCTCAAACCTCTCCAACGCCCTTCACCCCTGCCACCCTACTCTTTCCACTCTTTCATCCGCCCGACGGCCCCAAACATAGCAAAATCCCCAGCCTTCACCTCATTCCGCCCTGCGCCGGCGTTCCCCCTCCGAGAGCGGGCTATCCAGCGGTTGCCGAAGACGCCAATACCCGATCTCGACGTACCGCAGCGGAGTGTAAGCCAGGGCAATCAGGTCGTTGATGGTCGCGCTGGCCATAATCCCGTCGCTAACCTCCACGGAATGACTGTAATAATTACCTCCCGCCACCGAACTGCGATGGACGATCTGGATCTCGACGCGGAGAAACGCATAGCCGGCGAGGTAGATGCCCAGAATTATGCAGCAGACGACGGTGAGGATTGGTTTTCGGCTCATTCTCAAAGGAAAGCACGAGTCCGGCGGTTACTCCACGCGCAGTTCCGTGATGGGGATCACGGCCAGCTCGGCGCTGTTGTGATTGCCGCGGTGGCCGCCGGAATTGGAATAGCCGACGTACAGTTTGCCTTCGTGCTCGATGGCGTAGGGGTAGGATAGGTTTACTCGCGGACTCGAGTCGCCGGGACTTTGCGGACACACGGAGTCGCGGATGCGGAAGATTTTGCGGAAGCCGTTTTCGCCGGGGCGCCCGACGGCGATGGTGAGGGGCGAGCGGCGTTTGCCGCCGTCCGCGGTCATGGTGCCGATGAGGTAACGCTGGCCGGTGCTGAGCACGCCGGCGTAGGGCTTGGCGGTGGCCATCGGCAGGTTGCTGGGCAGCGATTCCGTCCAGGTGCGACCGTAGTCTTCGCTCACCGCGGTGAGGGCCAGCGCGTCGCCGCCGAAACGGGCGAAGTTCTGCACGCGCTTCCCGTCGACGATCACGCCGGATTCGCCCCACATGGACTGGTCGGCGGGCTTGGGGATGAGCACGAGATCCCATTGCGTGAAATCGTCGCCGTGGCTGATGGCGACGGCGGCGGGGTGCCCATCGCCCACGCGCACGCCGGACATGATCCAATTCCCATCGACCATCTTCTGCGGCTCCTGCATCGGCCAGAATCCACGGTCGACCACCACGCCCTTTTTCTCCCACGCGCCGCTGGCTTCATTGAGGAGATAGGCGCGGGTGTGGACCTTGGACATGTGGCCGTAAAATGAGCCTTGAAAGGCCCAGAGCGCATCGCCGTGCGAAAGAAAGACTCCATGGCTGACGGCGTGGTCGGGCGCATCGCCCACGCCGATGGTAAAGACATCGCCCCACGTCCTGCCACCATCGCTGCTCACGCGTCCGCGCGCTTCCTCACCGGGGGTGTTTTCCTCGCCCTTGTTGTTCCCGAAAGAGGCGAACAGCTTTCCCTTGTGCCAGGCGAGGACCACCCCGTGCAGCCAGACGTAGCCGTCGCGCTCCGGTTCATTGGCCTTGATGACGTGAAACTCCACGCCTTTCAGCTCGCTGAGCTCGGCGGCTTTGGGCACGGGTTGATCGGACAACCAAACCGGCTCGGCGGCACAAGCGAGCGCGGCAAAAGTCCACGTGACGAGATGGGTGGCGAGGAGTTTGTTCATGGGGAGTGGATGGTTCAACTAGCCCGGCCAGCCAAGGTTTGCTGGTAGGCCTTGCGGAGGATGGCCAGGTCGGAATCCACCGCGACGTAAGTGAAACCGAGATCGAGATGCGGTTGGAGATCGGCGACGTCGCGCACAAGGATGCCGGCGGCTTTTCCCGCGGCCCGGGCAGCCGCGACGACCGTTGCCAAACACTGCGCGTAGTCGCCCGGCGCAGATGCGGGACGGCTTTTCAGGTCGAATTGCAAATCGGCCGGACCAACGAAGAGCACATCGATGCCATCGACGAGCGCGATATCCGCGGCGTGCTTCACGCCTTCGTTGGTTTCGATCTGGGCGAGGAGAAGCGGCACTGGCATCTCCGGCCCGGGCAGGCGGAGGCCGTAGTCGTAGGCGCGAATGGTGCGCGCCAGTCCGCGATGCCCGCGCGGCGCATAGTGCGCGGCCTGCACAATTTCCTCGGCCGCCGCCGCGGAATTGACGTGCGGGACCATGATGCCCTGCGCGCCCCAATCGAGCACCCGCGCGATGAGATCGGGATGCGGCGCGCCGACGCGGACGATGCCCGCGGTGCGGCTGCCGCGCAGCGCGCGCAGTTGGTTCGGCAGCGCGGCCTCGCTCTCGCAGCCGTGTTCGAGATCGAGCAGCACCCAGTCAAAGCCGGACAGCGCGGCGAGTTCCGCGATGGCGGGTGAGCCGGTGGAGAGCCAGGTACCGATATGGGCAGTGGGAGTATTCACAGGATGGAGAGTTCAGCGTTGATTTGCAGGCCACGCAATGCGAGAGCGATGCGCTGCTGCGTGAAGCGGCGGAGATCTTCGCCACCACTGCCGGTGCCGATGAGAAAGAATCGATCGCCGCGCTCGAAGTAACCCGCGCCCACGCGGATGACGGCTTTGACGATCATGTTGCGCAGCAGGTGCAGCCAGAAACGGCGGCGATACTCGCCCGGCAGCGGGCGGATGCTTTGATACCCCTCCAAAGCACGCGTGAGAAAAGCGCCATCGTGAAAACATCCCAGCAGCGAAAGGTCATCCATGGGATCGCCGGAGATGGCATCGTCCCAGTCGATGAAAGCGGAGATCTCCTTTGCGGTGCCGAGGATATTCCAAAAGGCCAGGTCCTTGTGAACGAGACAACCTTGCTCCAGCGCCAGCAGGTCGCGGTGGCGCTCGATTTCCGCCTTCATCCCGTCGGCTTCGTGGCTGGGCAGAAATTCCCGCTCGACGAGAAACTGCAGATGCCGGTCGAGTTGGAGGAAAAAGTAATCCTCGTAGCGCCGGTGAAAACCCTCGAGCTGATTCGTGCGGCGCAGGATCGCCGGATCAAACGGACCAAAGCCCCGGGGCTGCAATGCCTGCCAGCGCGCCACGGCCGAGCCGATCCCGTAAGCCACTTGGGCGACGTCGATCTGTCCCGCCTTGTCGAGCTGGTTCAAGTCGCGGCACGGGATGTTTTCCAGGAGCTGCCAGGCAAACGGCACCTGCCGCCGGCTGGCATCCACGCCGTGCACTTGCGGTGCCGGCACGCCCAGCGCCCGCACTTCCGCGAGCACGCGCGATTCCACTTCGATGTAGTCGTCCCGCTCCGGCCCGTCCTCGATCCGGGCGAAGTACTCCGTGCCATTCACCGCCGCGAGCCAGGTCACATGGTTGCCCTGTCCCGCCGCCGCGCGCAAGGTGACGGGCTTTCCGGGGAAACGCTCGCGCAAGACCGCGGCAAACTGGCTCTCGCACGCGCCACGACGGAAGTCCTCGTCGGTGCCGTGAAAAGCCGCGGCCCGGTCACACTTCCAATAGTAAATGCCCCGCCGGGGATGCGGCTGCTCCGCTGGCGCCACGATGGGTGGGCGCACCCGCCAGAAACTGGCCAGGACGCTGCCGACGATATTTTGCACCACGCCGCTGAACACCGCCGGCACCGCAGTGAGCGGATGCGCCGGAAAATTCTCCCGCGCCAGCACGGCGGCGAGGCCGCCATTCTGCATGCCGACTTCGATGGAGATCGTGCGGGCGACGTCCTCGGGGTAGCGCAGCAATCGGGCGAGCGCGTAGCCGATGCCAAAGCCCATCACGTGGAGCAGCGCGGCGGCCAGCAGGAGCTTGCCGGCATTGGCGATCACCGCGGGGGCATTTAGCGCGACGATGCCGCCGGTGATGAAAAGAATCGCCACCACCGACACCACCGGACCGAAAGGGGAAACTTTGGCTACGGCCCGCGGAAACCGCCAGTTGCAGAAGACGCCCATCAAGACCGGCCCCACCGCCACTTGCAACGTGGAGAGGCAGAGCTTCGCCGCATCCACCGGCACGTAGGTGCCGGCCAGCGTCTTGCACCACAGCGGCGTCATCACGAAGGCGAGCAGCGTCGAAGTCAGCGTCACCATCACCGCCAGCGCGACGTTGGCCCGCGCGAGAAAACTGATCACGTTCGACGCCGTGCCCGATGGGCAGGACGCCACGAGGATCAAACCCACCGCAAGGCTGGGCTCGAGATGGAGCGCCCGCGCAATCGCCCAACCCGACAGCGGCATGATCGTGTAATGCGCGAGAAACCCGAGGGCGAGCGAGCCGGGCATTTGGAACAGGCGGCGAAAATCCTCCAGCGTGAGCGTGAAGCCCATGCCGAGCATGACCAGCGACAAGGCCCACACCACCCACGGCCCGCGAAACCAACTGAGCGTTTCCGGCCGCAGCAACCCGAGCACCGCGAAACCGATCAACCAGAGCAGATAAAAGTCGGTGAACCAGGAACCGCGATGTTTGCCGTGGCTCATGGCAGCGGCGGGAGCTTCGCGGAATAGACAGCAGCGCGGTGGCGGTTGTCGTCGTAGGCGAAGTGCAGCCATTGCTTGTCGGCGCTGACGAAGCCGTCGGGGTAGTTCAGGTTGCCCTTTGGGCCATCGGTCGATTCCGGGACGAGCACGCGCTGGTAAGGCCAGGTCTTCATGCCATCGAAGCTGATCCAGAGCGAGAGCGGGCTGCGGTGTTTGCTGTTCGGATTGTGCAGCATGGCCACGGTGTCGCCGCCGAGCGGGTAGAGCGTCGCTTTGCTGCCGGGGTTCGGCACGCTCGTGACGGAGGCAAACTCCGGCCACGTCTTCCCGCCGTCTTTCGACTCCGCGTAGTAGAGCAAGCCGCCGAGTTTGTCGGCGCGGATAATCATCCCGATACGGCCACCGCTCAGTTCGACGAGATTGTTTTCCGCCCAGCCGAAGTAGCGGTCATTCGGCGTGAGACGAATGTCGCCGTGCTCGCTCCACGTCTTCCCACCGTCATCGCTGATGAGCACGCCGTTGCGAGGGTTGGTGAAGGCGCGATCGAGCGGCGCTTTGTCCTGCTCGTCGTCCGGGCCGATGTAGTGCTGGAAGGGCACGAGGATGCGTCCGTCGTGCGTGAAGATGTGATTGCGAATGAAGGTGCGTTCCTTCAATCGGCCCGGCACCTCGCTGGGCTTGCTCCAGGTCTTGAATGAGTCGTCGCTGGTCAGGAACCACGAGCGCCAGTCATTGGCCCAATGTTTCGAGTGCGTGGAGAAAAAGAGGGTCGAACGGCCGTTGTGGTTAAAGACTTCCGTGGGCCCCTGGCCGATGGTCGTGCCTTCGCGCGGGAAGCCGACATCGAAGCGCTCGAGCGGGGTCCACGTGCGGCCCTGGTCCCGGCTGCGGGTGACACCGGTGTAGTTGAGCGGCGAGGGTTCGACGTCGCACCCCGCGAGCATGAAGAGGATCCACGAGCCATCCGGCAATTCACGCAGGGTGGTGTCGCAGACTTCCTTGTTCGGCGTGACGCCGTCGTAGGCGAAGGCGTGACGGTCCTGCTTCGCGTCTTCGACGGCTTGCGCGGTCCACTTCTCATCAGGGCGGATGGCCACGGGCACGACGGGCGCGAAGGCTTTGTTGATCAGCATCCGCGGCTTGGCGACGGGCGACTGAAATTTCTCCGCCAGGACGTCCTCCTCGCGGAATTTCGCCATCAGGATTTCGGCGTCGGTATGGCGGTTCCAGTCGTAGGCGATATGGATCGTGCCATCCGGCGCCTGGAGGCCATCGGGATACGAAACCGCCGCGCGCTCATCGAGGAGCAGGCCCTTGCCCCAGGTCTTGCCATCATCGGTGGAAAGAAATGCCGTAAGGTTCGACCGGCGCGGGAGACGCTTGTCGATGGGGCCATTCTTCACCAGCAGCAGATTTCCCGAGGCGAGGCGGCGAATGAAGAAACGCGCGCTCGGATTCTGGATCGACGAGGGCTGCGGCTCGCTCCACTTCGCGCCCTTGTCGGTGGAGAAACTTTCGCTGATGCCTTTCTTCGTGCGCGCCAGCATCCACAGCCGGCCATCGCGCAGTTCCACGATCATGTGCTCGTCAAAATCCGTCCCGGGAAAGGCCACTCCGCCGCGCCGCGTCCAGGTTTTTCCGTGGTCCGTGGAGGCGAAGACATTCGCCATGCGGATGGCGTCGAGTTCGTGATGCGCTTCCTTGAAGAGCACCGGGCCGATGCGATCGCGCGTCCAGAGCGCCACAGGCAGGAGCCAGTCGCCATTGGCCAGCACCGTCGGTTTGTTCAGCGTGCAGCCATCGGCAAAGCGCGTGGGGGCTGACCAGACAGGTTCCTCGGCGTCCGGGTTGTCGCAGGTGATGAACCAGTCGCCACCGCGGCCGTCGAAGTAGCCGAGGCTTTGGTCGAAGAAGAGCCAGAGCTTGCCGCTCGGGTCGGTCCAGAGATTGCCCACGAGTGCGCGGCGCTGCGGGGCATTCGGCGGATCGGTCGGGTCGATAACCACGCGCGACTTCGACCACGTGGCGCCGTCATCATCGCTCGTGGCCAGCATGAAGAAGCCGTTCGGGTTGTCGCCATTGCCCACCCAACAGGCCCAGAGCCGGCCTTTCGCCGTGCGCTCCATGCCGATGATCATGTTGCCCGGCCGCACCTGGTCGGCGTACTCGGGGCCGGGGTGGGTATTGATCACCGGCGGCTCGAGCGAGAGATCGAGCAGTTCTTTGGACGGGACGGTTTCGTCTGCGGCGCAGAGCAAACCGGCGCAGGCGATCAACAGGACGAAGCAACGCGATAGAGTGGACGGGAGCATGACAAGGGGGATGTGACGGCGACAGTTCTGACACATGGGGAATTGACCGCCAACGTCAACGTCGTGTTATGATAACATACATGGGCGCCTCGAATCCCGCTGTCAGCCTGCAAACCATCGCCGAAAAGGCCGGTGTTTCCGCCATGACGGCGTCGCGCGTCCTGCAGAAATCTCCCCGTGTGGCTCCCGAGACACGGCGCCGGGTGCTGGCCGCCGCGCGCGCGTTGAAGTATCGCCCCGATCCGCATCTCGCGCGCCTGATGAAGCTGGTGCGGGGCCGCAAGACGCCACGCCTGCGGGCCGTGATCGCGGTGGTCCGCGAAGATTCGCCGCAGGATGAATTGCACGCGCCGAATTACCAATACGTCTCGCTGCGCGACATCCGCGGCCGCGCCGAGCAGCACGGTTATCATGCGGAGGAATTCTGGCTCGGGCGCGATGGCCTCGGCCCGGAGCGAATGGGCGACATCCTGCACGCCCGCGGCATTGAGGGGCTGATCGTTTCCCCGCAATCCTCCCGCATGCTCTGCGCGCAGCTCGACTACTCGCGATTTGCCGCCGTCACCTTCGGC
Source organism: Chthoniobacter sp. (assembly GCF_040003245.1). Taxonomy (NCBI): domain Bacteria; kingdom Pseudomonadati; phylum Verrucomicrobiota; class Spartobacteria; order Chthoniobacterales; family Chthoniobacteraceae; genus Chthoniobacter; species Chthoniobacter sp. The sequence continues at coordinate 6,590 of NZ_JBDUCX010000143.1, read as the reverse complement.
TACGGCCTGCAAACGCCCTCGCTCCACCGGGCGGCCGGCAACATGACGGTCGGCATCCAGCTCGCCGCCGCGCAACTCCTCGCGCGCGGCTACCAGCGCATCGGTCTGGCCATCACGCAATGGGTCGATACCCGCGCCCAGCACGCCTACAGCGGCGCCATGCTCCAGGTGCAGCAAGGCATTCCGCGCCAGCGCCGCGTGCCGCTCCTCCTATTCCCGCACAACGATCTCTGCCGCGGCGAGGACGTGTTTCGCGCCTGGATGAAGACCCACCGCCCCGACGCGCTCATCTCCTTCGATACGCACGTCCCGGACTGGCTGCGCCAACTCGGCCTGCGCATCCCGGAGGATATCGGCCTGGTCGTCCATGACTGGGCGGAATCGATGCCTGACTTCGCGGGTATTTTCCAGCGACGCGACCATATTGCCGTGGCCGCCGTCGATCTCGTCGCCACCCAGCTCCTGCATCACGAGCGCGGTGTCCCGGAAGTTCCCCGGCAGATCCTGATCCCGCCCGCATGGGTGGAAGGCCCGAGCATTCGCCCGGAGATGCAACTCGCCATAAAAAGCCTGTCCAAGAAACGCTGATTCCAGACTTAATGGGAATACCGCCTCCTCTTATGCGCTTCCCCCATTCGCTTTGTGTCCTGTTCCTCTGCACCGCCGGTGCCTTCGCGCAAACACCCGCTCCGACTTACGATGTCGTTGTTTATGGCGGGGTACCGTGCGGCATCAGCGCTTCGATCGCCGCGGCGCGCGAGGGAGCGAAGACGCTGCTCATCGAGCCCACGAAGCATGTCGGCGGGCTAAATACCAGCGGGCTCAATACCGCCGAGACCGAGCACATGCTCAAGTGGACCTTTGGCGGCATCGCGCAGGAATTCTACACACGGCTCGGGCAGAACTATGGAAAACCCGGCCCGGCTTATTACTTCGAGTCGGGCGTCGCGGAGAAGACGTTCCTCGCCATGCTCGACGAGGCGAAGGTGGAAGTCCGCTATGACCTGCGCGTGGAGAAAGTGTTGAAGGATGGGGCGCGCATCCGCGGCATCACGCTCAGCGATGGCTCGACGGTAAGCTCGAAGGTTTTCGTCGATGCGGGTTACGAGGGCGATCTCATGGCGCGGGCGGGTGTGGGTTACACCTGGGGACGCGAGTCGCGCGAAGAGTTTAATGAAGAGGCTGCAGGCATCCGCTTCGACAAGACGCCGCGGAAAGCGGCGACCGTGGATGAAACAGGCAAGCTGCTCCCCGGCATGAGCGGTTGGGCGCGCGATTTCCATGAACTCGCCGCGGATAAGACGGTGATGAACTACAACTGGCGCCTCTGTTTTTCCAAGGATCCCGCGTGGCGCGTGCCGATCCCCGAGCCCCAGCACTACGACCGCGCCAGCTACCGTTTCCTCGAAAACTGGCTCCGCGAAAAGACCGCGGCCAGCCAGGCGGTGAAGCTCGACGACATCATCGACCTCTACAGCCACGCCCCCAATCGTCCCGACAAAAAGGAGGTCAACAACAAGCAAGCCGCGATCATCTCGATCGGCGACTTCGGCGCGCAGCGCGAGTATCCCGACGGCGATTATGCCACGCGCGACAAGATCATCGCCGAGCACACCGACTACACGCTCGGCCTGTTTCACTTCCTCGCTACCGATGAAGCTGTGCCGGAAAAGCTGCGCGACGAGACCGCGCAATGGGGCCTGCACAAGGAGGAGTTTGCCGACAACGGCAATTGGCCCTACCAACTCTACGTGCGCGAAGCGCGGCGCATGCGCGGGGCGTACGTGATGACCCAGCGCGACGTGCAGGAAAACCGGCGCAAGCCCGATGCCATCGCGATGGGCAGCCACTTCATCGATTGCCATCACGTCCAGCGGCTCGCACTCTCGCCGACGGAATTCATCAATGAAGGCCGCATCTGGCGTGTCGGTTATGCCTACCAGATTCCGTATCGCGCACTCACGCCCAAGCCCGCCGAGTGCACCAACCTGATCGTCGCCGGCGCCGCCAGCTACACGCACGTCGCCTTCTGCACTTACCGCCTCGAAAGCACCTGGATGATGGGCGGCCACGCCGCCGGCGTCGCCGCCGCCCTCGCCGCGCGGGAAGGCAAGGACGTGCAATCGATCGACGTGCCTGCCTTGCAGGAAAAGCTCCGGGCACAAAAGCAGATCATCGATTTCCTTCCGGATCAGCCGGAGAAATTTCCGGATACGAAGACAGTGGAATTTTAAGCCGCAACCAGTGAACAATCGTTCTTCCCCCATGAAAGGCTCATTTTCCAAATCGCTGTCGATCGCCGTCGCCCTCTGTTCCTTTGCCCTCCACCTTCCCGCGGAAGAATCTGGAACGCCGAAGACTGTTCGACTGCTGACGGTCGGAAATAGCTTCTCGCACAACGCCACGCACTATCTGGGCGATCTCGCCAAGGCGGACGGGAATACTTTGATCCTGCGTGAGGACAATGTCGGCGGAGCGAGCCTGGAAGTGCACTGGAACAAGGTGCAGGCGTTTGAGAAAAACCCAGCGGACAAGCTTGGTGTCTATACCGGAGGAAAGAGCTTAAAGGATGACCTGAAGGGCGGGCACTGGGATTTTGTTACGATCCAGCAGGCGAGCATCAAGAGTCACGACCTCGCGACGTATCGTCCGTTCGCGGTGGAAATGCGCGACTTCATCAAGCAATACGCGCCGGATGCGATGCTGCTGCTGCACGAGACGTGGGAATACCGGCTCGACGACGCACGGTTCTCGCCGAAGACGCCGCAGCCGGGCGAGCCGAAGTCGCAGGACGAAATGTATCGCGAACTCGCGGACGCTTACGCGACCACGGCGCGGGAGTTGGGGCTGCGCCGCATCCCGGTCGGCGATGCCTTTCACCTCGCCAATCACGATCCGCAGTGGGGCTTTCACGCGCTGGCGATGCCCTTTGATTCCCAGCACGCGAAGACCGGTGAGCTGCCCGACCAGACGCACTCGCTGAACGTAGGCTGGAACTGGAAGAAACAGAAGGACGGCCAGGTGAAACTCGGCATGGACGGGCATCACGCCAGCACCGCGGGCGAATATCTCGGGGCATGCGTGTGGTATGAAGTGCTCTTCGGCAAAAGTGCGGAAGGCAACCGCTTCGTCCCGCCAGGGCTCGATGCGGACTATGCGCGGTTTCTGCAAGCCACAGCTCATCGCGCGATTGCGGAACTGCATTAAAATCTGCGGGGCTTTTCGTAGTTCCTTCCGCCAGCCGGTCTCCGCTATCCTGCGCTTCCCATGCCCTCCTTCGACATCGTCTCGGAAATCGACAAACAGGAAATCGACAACGCCATCAACCTGGCGGTGAAGGAGCTGGCAACGCGATTTGATTTCAAGGGCAGCAAGGCGTCGATCGAGTGGAACGCGAAGGATTCCAAGATCGAGCTCAAGGCCGAGGACAGCATGCGGCTCAAGTCGCTGAATGAAATCGTGGTCGGTAAACTGGCCCGCCGAAACATCGACCTGCGCAACGTCGAGCGGAAGGATCCGGCGGTCTCGCCGCTCGGTCACGCGACGCAGGATTTCGTGATCAAGCAAGGGCTCGATGGCGACAAGGCGAAGGAAATCGTGAAGGCGATCAAAGAGCAGGCGCTCAAGGTGCAGAGCACGCTCCAAGAGCGGCAGATTCGCGTGACGGGCAAAAAGCGCGATGAGTTGCAGGAGGTCATCGGCTTCTTGCGCGGCCGGGATTTCGAGGTCTCCCTCGCGTTTAAGAATTTCCGCGACTGACCAGTGCCGCGGGGCGGCAGGGACTCACATTTCGTGTCCAAAAGTGTCCGCGCCGGACTTACTCTGTCACCCGCTCTCTTTGTCATGAAACGATTCCTGCTTGTTCTCGCGCTGTCCCTTCCATTCACGCTTTGGGCGCAGGAGCCGGTGGAGGTCAGCGGCATTTATCCGCATCTCGCCTCGTTCAACAACAACGGCGAATGTGGTATCGGCGCGGTGGTGCCATGGGCCGGCAAGCTGTGGTGGATCACCTACCCGCCGCACCTCACGCATGGGAGCAAGGACCAGCTCTATTCCATTGCGCCCGACATGCGGACATTGGAGATGGCGGCGGAGAGCGTCGGCGGCACGCACGCCTGCCGGATGATTCACCAGGAATCGAACCAGCTCATCATCGGGCCCTATTTCATCGACGCCGAAGGACACGTGCGCGCGGTGGATGTGAAGACGCAACTCGTGGGCCGGATGACGGCGATCGCGCGACATCTCACCGACCCGGCGAACCTGGTTTACTTCTACGACATGGAGGGCGCGGTCTATGAGGTCAATGTGCATTCCCTCGAGGTGAAGAAGCTCTTCACCAAGCCGGTGCCGGGCTGGCATGGCAAAGGCGCCTACACCGCGCAGGGCCGGCTTGTCATCGCCAACAACGGCGAGGAGCCCGTGGGCGGAATCAAGCTGGAGAATCTCGCGGCACTGCCGCCGAAGACGATTGAGGATCGCGGCGTGCTGGCGGAATACGACGGCAAGGATTGGCGCATCATCGAGCGGCGCCAGTTCACCGACGTCACCGGGCCGGGTGGTATCAACGGCTCGCCGGATGACAAGGCGCCGCTCTGGGCCATCGGCTGGGACAAGCGCAGCGTGATTCTCAAGCTGCTCGACGGCGGCCAGTGGTCCACGTTCCGGCTGCCGAAAGGCTCGCTCGCCTTCGATCCCGGGCACGGCTGGTACACGGAGTGGCCGCGCATCCGGGAGGTGAACGACGGCCAGTTCCTCATGGACATGCACGGGCAATTCTTCGATTTCCCGGGCGCCTTTTCGCGCACCCACACCTCGGGCATCCGCCCGCTCGCCACACACCTGCGCTATGTGCCGGATTTCTGCGCGTGGGGCGACAAACTCGTGATCGCCAGCGACGACACGAGCATCATGCGCAATCCACTCGCCGGGCAGTCGCAGTCGAATCTGTGGTTTGGCAAAGTCGACGACTTGAAGACGTGGGGACCGACCGCGGGCTGGGGCGGCGTGTGGGTCGACGATGCGGTGAAAGCCGGCGTGCCGAGCGATCCATTTCAATTCGAAGGCTGGGAGAATCGCGACCTGCACCTCGCCAACGACGGCAGCACGCCGGTCGTTTTCAACATCGAGGCGGATGTCGACGGCAACGGTACGTGGCGCACGCTCGAGGCGCTCCCGATGGCCCCGCACAGCACCTTGCATCGTGAGTTTTCCGTGAGCACGCTGGCCGAGTGGGTGCGCATCAAGGCCGACGCCGACACCAAAGCCACCGCCTACTTCCACTTCTGGAATCCGAACCCGCACGCGCCTTCGACGGCCACGCCGCAGATCGACGCCGCGAAGTCGGCGCTCATTCGCCCGGCACAGGGCAACCGCAACCTGCAGGTGGTCACGCCCAACGGTTACTATGAAGTGGACGAAACACTGACCTTCACCGCCAAGGAACAGCCAGGCGGCCTGGAGAAGACGCTGCCAAAGCTGCAAATCCCGATCGTCGCGAGCGTCGATGCGGCCTCGGTGATCGTCACCGATCATCTCGGCCTTCGCTGGCGACTGCCCAAGACCGACGCCGCCTACGATGCACCGGCCACGCCGCTGCGCGCCGTCCGCGAAGTGGAGAGCGAGCGCTTCCTCGGCAACTTTCATGGCATCCTTTACGAAATCCCGCGCGCCACGGGCAAAGGCGATCTCGACCCGCCGGATTTTCAGAAAATGAAACCGCTCGCGACCCATCGCGCGGCGCTCGTGGATTTCTGCACGTGGCGCGGATTGCTCGTCATGTCCGGCGGCGCGGCAGTGCCCGGCGCGGGCCGCGTCATCCACTCGCCCGATGGCAAGGTGGCGCTGTGGTTTGGGAAGACGGATGACCTGTGGAGTTTCGGCAAGGCCGTCGGCGAAGGCGGCCCGTGGAAGGACACCGCTGTGCGCGCCGGTGTCGCGAGCGATCCGTACCTGATGACGAACTTCGACCGCAAATCGGTGACCCTTTCTCACGACGGCGCGCAGCCGGTTCATTTCAAGATCGAGGTCGACGTGCTGGCCAACGGCACTTGGCGCGAATATGACAAACTGGCTGTGAAACCCGGCGAGACGCTCCGGCACGAGTTCCCCATCGGCTTCGGCGCCCATTGGGTGCGGGTAACGGCGGATGCCGCCGTGAAAGCGACCGCCACGTTCCACTACGAATAATCTTCGCCGATCTCCGCGAGGCGGGCTATATGCCTTGGCACGCATTCCCCATCTGCCATGCTAGAAACTCCCTCTCCCACCAAGGCCCGCTACATCATGATCGGCGGCTTTCTCGGCGCCGGCAAGACCACCGCCGTCGCGAAGCTCGCCCAGCGCCTCACCGAGCGCGGGTTGAAAGTCGGCCTCATCACCAACGACCAGGGCCGCGAGCTCGTGGACACACAAATGCTGCGCGCGAAAGGTTTCGCCACCGAGGAAATTCCCGGCGGTTGCTTCTGCTGCCGCTTTAATTCACTGGTCGAGGCGGCGGGCAAGCTCACGGACTCCACGCAACCAGATGTCTTCGTCGCCGAGCCGGTCGGGAGTTGCACCGATCTGGTCGCCACCGTCACCTATCCGCT